>DASYAT010000288.1:0-34258 GCA_036501205.1 Streptosporangiaceae bacterium
CGAACTAACGACGCGACACCACCCACGCGAGCCCGGGCCAGCGACGCTGCCCGGCGGCAACCCCCAGCCCGTCGGCGGCCGAACCAAACGCACGCCACCACCCACGCAAGCCATCGCCAGCGACGCCGCCCGGCAACCCCCCATCCCGTCGGCGGCGAACTAACGCGCGCCACCCTTCTACGCGAACGCGCAATCGAGGCGTAGTCGGTGCGACGGATGATAGGTGAGGTCTAACCGGTGATAGGTAGGCAGAACTGGAGGGCTATCGATGAGCGTGGTGCTGGTTACCGGCGGGAGCGGGACGTTCGGGCGCAAACTGGTGCCTCTGCTGGCCGAACGCGGGCATGAGGTGCGCGTACTATCCCGACGACCGGGCGCGGGCACCCATGTCGGCGACCTCGTCACCGGCGCTGGGGTTGCCAACGCCGCGGTCGACGCCGAGCTGATTGTGCACGCCGCTACCGACAGTAGCGTCCGAGCCGGCCGGACCGACCTGATGCAGACGACGAACCTGCTGTCCGCCGCGACCGGTTGCCGGCATCTGCTCTACCTTTCGATCGTCGGCGTCGACGACATTCCGTTTGGCTACTACCAGCGCAAGCTTGCTTGCGAGCAGACGATCGAGGCCAGTTCGGTACCTCATACGACGTTGCGTGCCACCCAGTTCCATGAGCTAATCGACAAGATGCTCAGCGCGGTCTCCCGCTGGCCGGTCGCCTTGCTGCCGCTTAGCTTCCGATTTCAGAGCGTCGCGGCGGCCGAGGTGGCCGCCAGGGCTGCCGAGTTGCTCGACGCCGAACCCCTCGGCCGGGCACCGGACTTCGGCGGTCCGCAGGTGCTGGCCGCCAGGCAGATCCTGGCCGATTGGCGGGCCGCTCGCGGTCGGCCCCGGGCCGTGATCGGCGTGCGGCTGCCGGGGGAGGTGGCGCGAGCGTTCACGCAGGGTCGCAATACCAGTCCGGACCACACCGACGGCCGCCAGACCTGGGCCGAGTTCCTCGCTCGGACCTGAACGCTCGGACCTGCACGTTCGGGCCGGTCATGGGCGCCTGAGCGAGCAGCCGAGCTAGAGAATAGTTAGCCAATGAAATAAGTTAGGACCCGAGCCGGTTTCTAGTCGTCATCCCGCCACAGTCATCAGCTACCAGCACGCGCACCAGTGAGGGCCGAACTAACTTGGCTACGTCAGATCACAGTCCAGCAGGTCGCAATCCAGCAGGCGACGGTGCCCAGAACGGCGCCTCCGCTAACGGCGCCTCCCCTAAGGAGGCCTCTTCCAACGTGGCCTCCCCCAACGGCAGCAGCGCTGCCGGCAGCGCCGTAACCGACAGCACCAACGGCGCTCAGCCAGAGCGGGATCGCAAGCGCGGGTTGCGGGAAGCGCACTACAAGTGGACGGCGTTGTCGAACACCACGCTCGGCATCCTCGCCGCGACGGTGAACGCCTCGATCGTGATCATCTCGCTGCCGGCGATCTTCCGCGGCATCCACCTGAACCCGCTGACGCCGGGCAACATCAGCTACCTGCTGTGGATGCTGATGGGCTACCTGGTGGTCTCCGCGGTCCTGGTCGTGACGCTCGGCCGGCTCGGCGACATCTACGGCCGGGTCAAGATGTACAACCTGGGCTTCACGCTGTTCGCCCTGGGCGCGCTGACGCTGCCGTTCGACCCGCTGAAGGGGCCGGGCGGAGCGCTCTGGCTGATCGGCTTCCGCATCATCCAGGCGGTCGGCGGCGCCATGCTGATGGCGAACAGCCCGGCGATCCTGACCGACGCGTTCCCGTCCAACCAGCGCGGCATGGCGATGGGGATCAACCAGGTAGCCGGCATCTCCGGCCAGTTCATCGGCCTGATCCTGGGCGGCATCCTGGCCGCGATCAACTGGCGGCTGGTCTTCTTCGTCTCGGTGCCGATCGGCGTCGGCGGGGCGATCTGGTCTTACCTCAGTCTCAAGGAGATCGGAGTCCGGACCCCGGCCAAGATCGACTGGCTGGGCAACGTCACGTTCGGGGTCGGCCTGATCGCGCTGCTGACCGGGATCACGTACGGCATCCAGCCCTACGGCGGCCACACGATGGGCTGGACCAGCCCGGTCGTGCTCACCGGCCTGATCGGCGGCGTGGCCCTGCTGGTCGCGTTCTGCTTCATCGAACTGCGGATCGACCACCCGATGTTCGACCTGCGGCTGCTCAAGATCAGGTCGTTCTCCACCGGCGTCACCGCGGCCCTCCTCGGCTCGATCTCCCGAGGCGGAATGCAGTTCATGCTGATCATCTGGCTCCAGGGGATCTGGCTGGTACTGCACGGCTACAACTTCATCGACACGCCGCTGTGGTCAGGCATCTACCTGCTGCCGCTGACCGCCGGGTTCCTGGTCGCCGGGCCGCTGTCCGGGTTCCTGTCCGACAAGTACGGGGCTAAGTACTTCGCCTCCGGCGGCCTGCTGATCTCGGCGCTGGCCTTCTTCGGCCTGCTGCTGGTGCCGACGAACTTCAGGTATCCGGTGTTCGCGATCCTGATCTTCGCCTCCGGGGCGGGCATGGGCCTGTTCTCCGCTCCCAACGCGGCGGCGGTGATGAACAGCGTGCCGGCCAAGCAGCGCGGCGCCGCCGCGGGCATGTTCGCCACGTTCCAGAACTCCGGCTTCGTGCTGTCCATCGGCATCTTCTTCTCGCTGATGATCGCCGGCCTGGCTTCCAGCCTGCCGACCACGCTGACCAACGGCCTGGCCCGCCAGGGCGTGCCGCACGCGATAGCGCACCAGATCGGTTCCCTGCCTCCGGTCGGCAGCCTGTTCGCCGCCTTCCTCGGCTACAACCCGATCCACACCCTGCTCGCCCCGACGGGCGTCCTGCACCACCTGCCCGCCCACAACGTCACCGTGCTCACCGGCAAGCAGTTCTTCCCGCAGCTCATCTCCGGCCCGTTCCACCACGGCCTGGTGATCGTGTTCACGATGGCGGCCGTCGTGCTGGTCATCGCCGCGATCCTGGCGCTGCGGCACAGCGGCAGCGAGGTGCTGAAGGAGCGCGCTGACGTGGACACGGCGACCGCGATCGCCGAGGCCGAGACGGTCGACGCCACCAACAGCGCTTGACGAGAAACCTTGACGAGAAACACTGCCTGACCTTCAAGCCAGGTAAGCCACCGCGACCCTGGACAAGATCTCGCACAGCTTGATGATTTCGCTGATCGACGCCCATTCTCCGGCGGCGTGGTGGTTGCCGCCGGAGGAGCCCATGAGCAAGGTGGGTATCCCGGCCGACTGCATCAGCGCGGCGTCCCGCCAGGCATTCAGGCCGGCGATCCTCGGCGGGACGCCGAGCACCGCCGTCATCGCCTCGGCCACGATCTCCTGCAGCGCCTCGTGCCCCTGCGCGACGAACGGCTCCCGGTCCAGCTTGACCACGACCTCGCCGTTGAACCCCGGCTCGGTCTTGGCGACGTCGGCGAAGATCGCCTCGATCTCAGCCACCCGGTCCAGCAGGCTCTCGCCAGGCTGGGTACCGATCTTGATGCTGAGCTTGGCGTAGTCCGGATAGTTGGCGTAGCCGGAACCGCCGCTGATCATCGCCGTGTGAAAGACCGCCGGGCCGTTCAGCAGAGACGGATACGGCTGGAACTTGGTCCGGTCAAGCCGGTGCAATCTCGTGATGACCTCGGCCATGTGCACGATCGCATCGACTCCGGCGTCCGGCTCAGAGCCGTGCGCGGCTACTCCGCGGGTAATGACGTCGATCCAGCCGAAACCCTGATGCTCGATCACCAGATCGCCGATCGGCTGCGGCTCGATCACGATCGCGGCGTCGATGCCGTCTTGCTTGGCCAGCCACTCCGTTCCAATGGACTTGCCCTCGGCATCGGCGACGAACGCAGCCAGCAGGTCACCACGCAGGCAATGCGCGGATTGCGCCAGAAGGCGCAACGTCAGCATCGCTGTCACGCAGCCGGCTTTGTCGTCGGACGCGCCGAGCCCGACTATCCGGTTCCCGCGCAGCCTCGGTATGAGCGCGTCCTCCGGCCAGCCTTCGTATCCCACGGTGTCCATGTGCGCATTAAAGCAAAGTGTTCGCCCTCCGCCCACGCCACCACCGCGCAGCCTTGCGATGACATTCGGCCGACCAGGCTCAATTTCAATGACCTCAACTTCGGCCGGAGTATCTGATAGCCAGTCCACGATAAATCTGGCAATCGATTGCTCACCCGCGCCATCGGTCATCAGCACTGGACTGGCCGATTCGATCCTTATTAGCGCGCCAAGTAGGTCAACGACCTGCTTTGTAGTAACTCCCCAGGTCAAGGCTCTGCTCTCTATCCCAGGGCAGAACCCTAAGGAACATTTCATCGCGTACAGAGTATGGCTAGCATGCCGCCAAGATGGTAAAGTGTCAAGCATTAGCCACTGTTATTTACCGCAGCTTGGCAAAGGCTACGCGCCGGTCTCCCTGACCCGCAGATCATCGAAAGTCTCGCGCCGAATTACGATCCTCGCCGTCCCGTTATTACAGAAGATCACAGGCGGTCTAAGCGCGGCGTTGTAATTGTTGGCCATTGTGAAACAGTAGGCGCCAGTAGCCGGAACGGCCACCAAGTCCCCGATGCCCGGCTCAGCGATCAGGACGCCTGGCGTGATGACATCTCCCTCCTCGCAATGCCGGCCGACCAGATCAGCCAGAACGGGCTCGGTGTCCCATTTGCCGAGCACCAACGGCGCGAATCGCTGCCCGTAGAGCGAGGACTCCAGGTTGTCCCCCATGCCGCCGTCGACCGCCACGTGCAGCTTCCCGGCCCGCTTGACCGTCACCACCCGGTAGAGGGTGACGCCCGCGCTGCCGACCATCGACCGGCCCGGCTCGAGCAGGATCTCGATCCCGGTGCCGAGATGGCGGTGCGCCGCCGCGACGAGGCGACCCACGTAGTCGTCAACCGAGGGCACGTTGTCCTCAGGCACGTAACGCACGGCGAGCCCGCCGCCGAAGTCGTAGACACCGAACCGCTCGAGCGTGGCCAGCGCCGCGACCGCCGCCTCGAACTGCTCGACGGCCATGATCTGCGAGCCGATATGCGCGTGCAGGCCGCGCATGTCGATGGCCGCGATGGCGCGCATCCGCCTGATCGCCTCCGGCACCTGCTCGACCGGCACGCCGAACTTCGAGTCCTTGCCACCAGTCGCCAGCGCCGTATGAGTAGCCGACTCGATGCCCGGGCTGACCCGCAGCAAGACCGGCACCTTCCGCCCGTCGGCCAGTCGCTCGATCCGGTCGATGTCGTCAAAGCCGTCGACCGCGATATAGCCGATCGAGGCGTCGATGGCGGCGGCGATGTCCGCGTCGGACTTGGCGTTGCCGTGCATCACGATCGCCGCCGGATCGGCCCCGGCGGCCAGCGCCAGCCGCAGTTCACCCGCGCCGACCACGTCGCAGCCAAGGCCGGCCTGCACCAGTTCCCTGATCACCGGCACGCAAGGATAAGCCTTCACGGCGAAGCAGACCCGTCCCGCCGGATGCCTGCCGGTTAGCGCCGAGCGGTACGCCGAGGCCTGGGACCGCAGCGCTCCGGTGTCGATGACATAGGCCGGAGTACCGATGTCGGCGGCTATCTCGCGCAGCGAGCAGTCGCCGATCCGCAGATCATCGCCATTGGCGACGGCCGAAGGCGGGAACAGAGATAGATCAGGTGCCAAGGCCGGTGCCAATCGAGCCGCGACCGGTCACGGAATTGTGCCGATCTCGTAGGTGACCGCACTATAGACGACAATCTTCGTCCCGCATTGATTCGGTCCGGTCTTGTTCAGGCGGCCGGCGATGGACGTGGTGAAATTGCCGTCATACCGCAGTCCGTGGTACTTACCGGTCGCATAGAACACCCGGAAGGTACCGGTCTGCCGGGCCTTGAACCAGCAGGTCGACAGGTTGGGTGGCTGGTTGATGGTGCTGATCAGGTGCCGGCGCACCGCGAGCCTGCCGCCAGGGAAAATCAAGCTTGCCCGGCTACGGAGGAAATAACCTTTAGCGGAGAAAGCTCCGTGGGCGTTTACTCGTGCGTGATGAGGCCCGGGCACCTTGGCGGCAATCTTGATGACCTCTTTGCCATGCCGGGCCGCCGAGCCAAGCGAAACCGTCGGCGCGGCTCGAAACCCGCTGGTCAGCAGCGTCAATGCGGTCATGGTGACCACTGCCAGCCCGGCGGCCGCCGGCGATCTGCTTCCTCTCATCATGTCCTCCGTTGATCAGGTCAGAAAATGACTCACCGACGCGGCCGTCGCCATCACGGCCACAGCGAGCAGCATTACCCCGTCCAGCCGACGCCAGTACACGGTGCGCAGCAGCAGCTCTAGCTGCCCGGACGCGTCCGGCGCGGCCGCCTGCTGACCGCTTGCGATGTCCCTGAGCAGGGCTGTCGCCCGGGCGCCGCCGTGGGTCAGGCCAATCACGGCCGCCAGCACGACACCCGCAGCAGGCTGGAATGCAGCCATCGCGGCCACCGCGATCGGCAGCAAGCCGAACCCGGCGTAGGGATTCCTCGTCGCGAATCCAGGCCCGAGTACCGCTCCCCAGACCAGTACCCGGCGCCACGGCGACGCGTCGATCAGCATCGACTGGGGTACCTGCCACCGCCGTCCTGGCACCGCCAGCCGACCCAGTCCGGCGACCTCGGCCACGCCGTAGCAGCAGCCGTAGATCGCTGCCAGCACCAGCGCGAACCCGGCGAGCGCCATCCCGGCCAGCGACAGCACGGTTGTGAGCGCCAGCAGGCCAGCGCCTAGGACGGTCCAGACCGCGACTGCGGGCAGCATGTAGGCGGCCAGCACCAGGCTCCGCGCCGAGAGCCTCCCGACCGGAAGGCCGGCCGCCAGCGAGGCGGCTGAATTGACCCCTCAAGGCGAGTGCGCCTTCGAGTAGCCGTTCACCAGGGCCAGCAGCACCGCCAGCCCGGCGAGCCCAGCCAGCAAGAGCGTCACGGCAAGTCAAGGTGCTGTGTCTGCCCTGGGGAGCGCTCCCCCGAGTCCCCCTGCTGAAGGCGCTGCTGCTCGGCCCGGATGTCGGCCGGGCTGGCGCAGTGACAGCAGATGCAGGCGGTCAGGCAGGTGCACCATGCCTCGCAGCCGCCCGGCCCGATGCAGTCGTAGCAGACCTTGTAGCCCAGCCCCTTGCCGAGGCCGGTGCAGGCGATCCAGTTCCCGGCCGGCCATTCGCACCGGTAGCCCTGGGAGTTGAAGCAGTTGCTGGTGAACGAGCCCTTGCACAGGTGGTAGCCGTGGGGGCAGCCGACCGCCGGGCATTTCTCGCACCGCCTGGTCGGCCCGCAGTGACAGGTGCTCGCCTGAGCGGGGCTGTTGCCGAGCGCCAGGGCGGCCAGCCCGGTGGTGCCGCCGACGATCACGCGGCGGAGAGCGTCTCTGCGATTCATCCGCCGGGCGACTCGCTCGGCGATCGGTCCGGCCTTGCCACGGCTCATGCCGTGCCCTCCCCCCTGACCACGGCCGCCGGGGCGACGGCCGGAGCTTGCGTTGATCCCAGGCTGGCCTGGATGTAGCGGCGCACCTCGGCCGCCCGGATCGCCGAACCGGTGGCGGTGACCATGCCGCTGGCATCGACGGCGACCAGCAGTGGCGTGCCGGTGACCCGGTAGGACTCGAGTCCGGCCGGGTCACTCGGCCGGCCGATCTCCAGCTCGGTCGCGCTGAACGCCTCGGAGATCTGCAGGTAGCTGGCCGGATCGGAGATCAGCAGCAGTACCCGGACGGCCGCGAGGTCACCGGCCGCCTGCAACTGGTCCAGCGTCAGCACGAGCTGTTCGCAGGACGGGCACGTCGGGTCGACGAACGCGATCAATGCCGGTTGCCCCGTGCCGGGAGCCAGCTTCCTTGGCACCTGCTCCCCCGGCCTGAGGTAGCTCAGCCCGGCGGCTCGGCTGCCGATCACCGGGCCAAGTTCGGCGGCCGTCGCGGTACCTCTCAGCAGCCGCCCGAGCTGCCGGAACAGCACGATGACCAGCACGCCAAGCGCGCCAAGCAGCGCCCACTGGGCGATCGCGAGATAAAGCGGGATCCGCAGCGTCATCACAGTGCCTGCCTCGACATTGCCCGCCTAGCCAGTGCCTGCCTCGGGCCGGCCGCTGCCGCCGCGCTGCAGGTCGCGCCGGCGATCAGGGCTCCCCCGGCCAGCAGCGCTAGCCGTCCCCCCAGGCCAAGCTGGACAGAAAGCACCGGAACGGGAGCCGCGGCGGCCAGCGCGGCGAGCACCAGCACTCCGGCCCTGACGACACCCGCCTGGTCGAACTCTCGGGCCGACAGGGCACCGAAGCAGCGGCACGAGCGCCCGCGGTGCCGGACGTACCCGACCGACCAGGTGAGCGCGAAGGCAACGCAGACCGCCAGAACGACGAGGCTCGGCCAGCGGGCCTGCGGAACCGACAAGCTGACCGCCCCGGCGGCCAGCTCGCCGACCGCGATCCCGGCCGCCAGCTGCGGCGACCTGGCGCGGGCCGGGCGCGGTAGGAACAGCCGGACGGTGCTGGCGAAGCCGGACAGGTCGGCGAGCTTAGCGCCGCCGGCCGCGAGCAGCAGCACGGCGATCACCGCCTTGCAGCTAAGCACCGCGACCAGGACTGGAGTCGGCATCGCTACGCGACCAGCTTGAACAGCGGCCGGCGGCCCGCCTCGCCCGGCTCGATCTCCAGGTCCGCGATCCGTCTGAGCTTGGCCAGCTGCCAATCGAAATTGACCAGGCTGGAGCCGCGCACCAGGCCGTCCGAGCCGACGAAGATCGCGTATGGCATGACCCGCACGTTGTAGCTGGAATAAAGCCTGGCCGAGCCCGCGACCACGGGCAGGTCAGCCAGGCCGAGTTCGCTGAGCACGCTCGCGGCGCCCGCCGCCGGCCCCCGGGTCACGACCACGATGTCGAGGTCAGCCGCTGGCTCCCGATCGCGCAGCTCGCGCAGGCCAGCGACGACAGCGGGAAATGACTTCAGCGAATGGTCGGCGAACATCACGAGCTGCGGGCCTGCGGCGGGCGGTGAGTGCTGCTCGTTGCCAGCCGAATCGGTCAGCGACCAGGACAGGGCTCGCTGCCCTCTCGCCAGTCCGTCGCGCTCAATCGCATCGGAGCCAGACAGGGCGATTTGTCCGATTCCAAGCCAGCCAAATACCGCCGCAGCACACAAGATCATCGCAATTCCGATGTATCCGATCGCAGCCGCAATCACGCGCGCACCGTATCTGACCTGCAGAACTTCATGACCTGAACCCAACCATCGGCGGCCACAGCGGTCAAGGAGGGCCGGCCGAACCGGCCGGGCGTGGCGGCTTTACGGGTCGGGCGTTAAATGACGAGCGGACCAGCGTGGTCCGAAGCAATCCCATTCGATGGCCCAGTAGGTCATCCGGCGCCGGTTGGTCAGCCAGCGGACAAATGCCGCTAGCAGCAGCACTATGATCGCCAGGGCGGTGGCGGCCAGGATCTCAATGGCCACGACCCGGGCCGAGACCAGGCTGCCGGTCAGCGGCTGCCCGCCCGTGAGCTGGCCCGCGCGATCGACCCAGATCGGCACGACGGCACCGGCCGGGGTGCCCGGCTGGGCCGGAATCATGCCGACCAGGATGTGACCATTCGGAGCCTGCCAGCGTCCGTGCACCCAGACGGCCTGCGCCTCCCTGTAGCCGGAGAAGTGATCGGGGGCGCGCTGGAGCAGCGTCGCTTTCACCTCACGCCAGGTGCGCTCGTGCCTGACCTGGCCGCTGCTGAGCGACGCCGCGGCCCGCCCGGCCATCGGCACCAGCAGCGGCGCGGCGACCAGGAACCCGGTCGCGAGCAGGACCCACACCGCTCGTTCGAAGCGGTCGATGCCGCGCCGCAACGGGTTTCCGTCCACGCCAATCACCTTGGCGAACCGCCAGCTCCCCCGGCGCGCCAACTCAGGCAGACCCCCCACCCGTCGCACATCGCAGGTTGTTCCCAGGACTGTAGGTCTGTACCACGATTCCGCCTAGACAGATTCACTAAATCGCTAGGTCCACGTCCTGTGACCTGGGCCGTGGTAGCGTGCGCGACGACGACGGGGGGTCAGCGGTGCACGGGGGGCCGGGCGCTGGATCCAGGCTGGATCCGTTCAGGACCAGACGCTTCTTCCTCGCCGGTCTTGCCGTCGGGGTAATCGCGATGTCGGCAGCCGGCCTGGCAGCGGCGAGGTTGATCGAATCACCGAGCCAACTGGCGGCGCGCACGGCGGCGCCCGCCACCTCGGTGATCACCGGAGTCGCGCAGCTGCGGGTGCTGCGCGACCCGATCATGCTGGCTGGCCTGATCCGGCCGGGACGCACGACCATCGTCCGGGCAGCGGCGCCATTTTCCAAGATCACGGTCACGAAGATGCGGGTCAGTCTCGGCGGCCGGGTCCGGCCTGGCCACGTGCTCGCCGAACTCGACGGGCGGCCGGTATTGCTGCTGCGCGGCCCGCTGGCTCCGTACCGGGACCTGCATGAGGGCGACGCCGGCCCCGACGTCGTCCAGCTTCAGAAGGCACTGACCGGTCTCGGGTACGGCAACTATGACCCGGCCGGGTTCTTCGGCTGGTACACCTCGCAGGACTTGCTGCTGCTTTATCAGCACCTGGGCTACTCGGTGCCGATGTACCGGCCGCCGGCCAGGAAGCCACGATCTCCGGGAGTACCTGCTCCAGCTCCCACCGCGTACCTGCCGATGAGCGAGGTCAGCTATATCCCGGCCGCCTCGGCCCTGGTCATCACGGCGAGTGCGCGGACGGGAACCGTGCTCTCCCACGGCCAGGTCTTGCTCAGGCTCGCGACCGGCAATCCGTACGTGACCGGCATCGTGCCGGCTCGCCAGGTCGACCAGGCCAGGGTCGGACTGCGCGCGCAGTTCGCGTCGGCGTTGCCGCGACTGGCGGACACCGGCGCGATCGCGAAGATCACCGAGATTCCTGCCTACGCCGGGCACGGCCCCGGGCACCCGATGTACCAGGTCGTGGTCATCAGCAAGCGCCCGATCCCGGTGCGGCTGGTCGGCACCAAGGTCAGGCTCACGTTGTGGGCGCCAGTCACCAGCGTTCCCGTGCTGACCGTGCCGCTCGCCGGAGTCTTCACCGGCCAGCACGGCCGGCCGCCGTACGTGGTGCGGGTCGACGCTGACGGCCACCGGCAGATAGTCCCGGTCCGCACCGGCCTAGCCGCCAACGGCCTCGTCGCCGTGTCCGGCCTGCGGCCGGGATCGCTCAATCCGGCCACCCGGGTACTGATCGGAGTCGGTAAATGAGTGTCACGCTGCTGCCCGGCTCGGCCGACCAGCCGGAAGACGACGCCGCATCGACCTCGGCGGCGACAAAGGCCCTGCCTGCGACGGCGCTGCCGCCAAGTAGCGGCCCGCCGATGATCGAGCTGCGGGGCCTGCGGCTGCGCGGGATAGAACTGCCAGCCGATCTCGACCTGCTGGTGCGACCCGGCGAGCTGATCACGCTGACCGGGCCGCCGAAGCCCGGCCGGTCGGCGTTGCTCAACGTGCTCGGCCTGATCGACCGGCCCGCGGCCGGGAGTTACGTGCTGGACGGTACCGACACCGCCAAGCTGCGCGAGGAAGACCGGGCCGCGCTGCGGGCCAGGAAAATCGGCATGGTGTTCGCGCACAAGAACCTGCTGCCGAACCGATCCCTGCTCGACAACGTGACGTTGCCGCTGGTCTACGCCGGAATCCCGCGCCGGCAGCGGATGATCGCAGGGCTGGACGTGCTGAGTCGAGTCCGGCTGACCGGGCTGGCGCAACGGCCGGCCCGCCAGGTCGGCAACTGCCAGCGCGCGATGTGCGCGGTCGGGCGGGCGCTGATTACCCAGCCGGACCTGCTGCTCTGCGATGAGCCGACGGCCGGCCTGGAGACCGATGAGGCCGAGCAGGTGATCGGCCTGCTGGCCGATCTGAACCGGGAGGGCAGGACGGTGCTGGTCGCCACGGCCGATCAGCTCGCGGCAGCGTACAGCTCGAAGTCGGTCCAGATCGGCCAGCCATGACCGCGCTAGCCCGTCCCAAGACCAGGCTCAGGCCCGCCGATGCGGCCGGGGAGGCGTTCTCCGGCATGGTCACCGCGCCTGGCAACGCGGTCGCCACGGCCCTGGTCGCGTTGCTCGCCGTCGGCTGGTTCGTGGCGCTGCTCGGCCTGACCAGCACCGCGACCGGCGCGGTGGCCTCGGCGTTCGCGGCGCGGCTGCCGACGACTATCCGCATCACCTCGGCTGGTTCGCGGCTGCCCGCCCCGGCCTTTCCTTATCCGGCGGCCGCGCTCCACCGGGTCGAGGCGCTGCCGGGGGTGATCGCCACCGGCGTGTACTGGCAGATCGGGCTCAATCAGGCGGTATCGGCCCGGCCTTATGTCACCAAGAAGCAGCCCGGCCATCCGGTCATCGCCGCCACCGCCGGATTCCTCGCCGCTGCCGGGGCCCAGATCAGCGCAGGACGGGCGTTCGACGCCTGGGATCAGGCGCGGGCCGCGCCCCTTTGCCTGGTTGGTTCAACCCTCGCCAGGTCTCTGGGACTGGCTGGACTGGCGCGTCAGCCTCGCGTCTACATCAACAACCTGGGTTGCGTTATCGCCGGATATATAGCACATGCAAGCAGAGAGCCCGGCATCCTGCGGTCGGTAGTCATCCCGGCGGCGGCCGCAGAAGCCGTGTTCGGGCCGCCTGACCGGCGGGCCCGGCCCACGCTGCTCATCCAGACCAGACCCGGCGCGGCGGGCCAGGTAGCAAGGCTGGCGCCGTATGCGATCAGCCAGACGGCCCCGCAGCGGTATCCCGCGCGAGTGGACTATGGCCCAGCGTTGCTCAGGCAGCAAGTGGCCACGGCCCTGGGCGGGCTGATCGCGGCCGCCAGCTTTGTCGGCCTGGCCGCGGGCGCGCTGGGGATCGCCGCGCTGGCGCTGTTTTGCGGGTGGCGGCGCGTGCCTGAGTACGCACTGCGGCGGGCGCTCGGGGCCCGGCGGCGGCACATCGTGGCTCACGCGCTGGCCGAGTCGGCGGTGCCCGGGCTGATCGGCGGTCTGGCAGGCGCGAGCCTCGGGGTCGCGATCGTCGTGCTCGTGGCCATGAACAATCACTGGACGCCGGTGATCGCGCCGATCCTGCTGTGGCCGGCCCCGTTCGCCGGCGCGGCCGCCGCGATGATCGCCTGGCTGATCCCGGCGGCGGTGGCGGCCCTGGCCAGGCCGGCGAACGCACTGGCTCGACTCGTTCCTGGCTGACCCTGGGTAAGTCAGCGGGCAGACGCCTGCGGGATGACGTAATCGACGCTGACGCCGTGGCGCGAGCAATTGAACAGCAGCCGTCGCAGCAGGTGGGCCGGGCATCCGCGGATCGCGCGCGGACCGACGAGGAGCACCGCGTCGTGCCGTCCGGCGTTGATCGCCGCGGCGAGCGCGGCGAGTGCGGTCTCGCTGTCGCAGGTAATCTCGGGCCGGTCTTCATCCAGGTAGACGGTCGGCTCGGGCCAGCCCTGAGCCGTGATGAGGTCGAGTACGGCGGATCGCTGGGCCGCTATGGTCGCTTGGCCGCGACCTGGCTCAGTGCGGAAATAGGCGGCAGGATGCTTGGTTTCCGTCATCTAACGTTAACCTCCGGCACCTCAGCGTTAATCGCGATGATAGCCAGCAGCGATCGGGCAGGTGGCCGGGCGACCATTTTCAAAACCCAAACAGCCGACCTCGGCATCTGACACTCTCAGTCCTGTGACGACTACCTATCGTAACGAATGCAGTCCTGGGGCTTTCGGCCGGCCGATGATGATCGCGCTCTGGCTGCTTGTTCTGGGTTCCTGGCTGGCGATCGGCACCGTCTCCGTCGCGAATGCGGCGCTGGCCAAGAAGGCCCCGAGTTCGCAGGCCAGTCAGAAGACGGGCGTGCGTCCCCCAGCGCTAACTGGCCTGAGCATCAGCATCAGCGATGGGCAGAAGTCGGCCGCCCGAGGCGATCATCTGCGCTATGTCGTGAAGGTGAAGAATGCCGGCGGGGCCACCGTCCGAAATCTGCAGGTGACAGTCACGCTTCCGCCTTACCTTTCCGTGAGTTCGGCCAGTCCGCGTTCGGCCGCGAAGGCCGGGAAGGTTAGCTGGCGGGCGAGCCTGCGGCCGGGCCGGACGGCTTCGTTCACGATGACCGCAGTGGTCGGCAAGACGCCGCGGGGAATGGGGCATCTGGCGGTCGTCGCCTGCGCCTTGCTGCACTCAGGCACACCGGTCATCTGCGCGGCGCACCTGGACCGGCTGCCAGGGGCGGCTGGGACAACCTCAAGCTCCTCTGGTGCGGCTCAGGGGACGTCTGGTTCGTCGTCGTCATCGGCGGGCGGCGGCAAGACCGGATATCTGGTCGGCGGGCTGATCGTGGTCGCCTGCGTTTTGCTCGCCGCGCTCGCCGCCAGGCGAATCAGGGGCCGGAAGGGCACAGGGCCCGGCCACGCCAGGATCTGATTTCACCTTCGCGAAAGTCGGTTATAGCCCCGCAACAAGCGAAATTCGGGAATCTCCCAACCGTCCCGGTGGTTAATTCTGCCGGAATTGCCGAACTTATTCGGCGATTATGACAGCAGGCTCACCGGCGTGTCTTCGCCGAGAATAGCAACGAACCGTTTATCGTCATCTCCCGTGGGGTAGCCAAATACCCAGACTCCGTCGGTACTCGCCGACTTTGTAATAGGCCGGAGATTACCTGGCCGCAAATGGGGGATTCATGCGACGATCAATGGCAATCGCGTTCACCTCCGCGACGGTCGCGGGGATCATGCTCGCGCCGACCGCGGCCTTCGCCGCCGGCCATAGCACTGGGGTCCGGCACTTCGGGCACGCCGTGTCGGCAGGTAACGCACAGGCGGGGTCTGACCCGGACACCACCGTGACATTCACGGTCACCAGCGGGGACCTGTCTATATCCGCACCGCTTACCGCCGGTCTTGGTTCTGGCGCGCCCGGCACCAATATCTCCGCCGCGCTCGGCGCGGTCACCGTGACAGACGACCGGGCGCTGGCCATCGCCTCTTGGACAGCGACCGCGTCATCCACGGACTTCACCACTGGGGGCGCGACACCGGCCGAGACCATCCCGGCAACCGATGTCGGCTATGCCGTCGGCTCGGTCACTACGACCGGCACCATCACCGCGACCCCAACCAACATCACGATGTCGAATGACCCGCAGACGGTCGTCGCCGGATCTGCCGGAGTCGGCGACGACACGGCGTCCTGGAACCCGACGATCACCGTCCACGTGCCTGCCGCGGCCGTCGGCGGCCTCTACACGGGCACCATTTCGCACTCGGTCTCCTAGGTCGGCGCTCCGCCAGGCCGGCCCGTAACGGTCAATCCGTTTCCAAAAGTCAGGAGAACGATCGTGCGCCGAGCGCTCGGCGTGATCATGTTGACTGCGGCAGCCGGGATCTCGGTCCCGGCTGCCGCCGCCGCATCGACCACGGCTACGACAAGGCTTATAACGGGGCCGAGCTCGCAAAGGTTCGGTGTTCGCCTCGTGGACGTGCCAGTTTCCGAGGCGCATAACCCCCGCGGACTGCGTTACATCATCGACTTTCTGCATCCAGGCATGGTCATCCGCCGTCGGATCATGGTGATCAGCCAGGAATCGAGAAGAGTACATTTCACGGTTTACCCAGATGCGGCGGAAATCAAGAAGGGGTATTTCGTCGGCGCCGCCGGCAAAACCCGAAATGAGCTGACCACCTGGACTAGGGTGGCGCATTCGAAGGTTACCGCCGGACCAGAAAAGTCGGTCATGGACCTGGTGACGATCCGGGTGCCAAAGGTCGCCACCAGGGGCGAGCACTACGGCGTGATCTGGGTGCAGCAAACCTCTAAAGTGCGCCAATCCAACGGCGTCGCGGTCAAGGAGATCAACCGGGTCGGGATCAGGATCTACCTTGCGATCGGCCGGGGCGGGGTACCGCCGACCAGGTTCACCGTCTCCGCGATCGCCGGGCACAAGTCGCCCAAGGGAAAGCCGTACCTGACCGCCGTGGTACGCAACACCGGCGGCCGGGCCGTCGACGTGTCCGGCACCGCGCGGCTCACCGATGGCCCGGGCGGGACGTCGGCCGGCCCGTTCTCCCTGCAGCGGGTCGTCACGCTCGCGCCCGGCCAGTCGCAGCCGGTGACGTTCACGCCGCCGCGCTCGCTGCCTAGTGGCCCGTGGCTGGCCAAAATCAAACTGGTCAGCGGGATGACCGTGGCGCGGGCGTCAGCGACGATCTCGTTCTCGCCGATGGCCTCGACCAGCTTCTGGCTGAAGCCGATCACGATTATCTGGGTGGGCGCCGTTACCGCCCTGCTCTTGATCGGCCTGGGGATCGGCTGGCGATCCCGTCGAACCTTGCAGCCGCGCGGGGTGCATGGAGTCCGCCGGGTGACGCCACTGCGGGCGCCGTAGGCGCTTAAGCCGCCGGCGGAGCAGGACCGGGGAGCGCGAGCTGAATTCAGCCGCGCTCCCCGGTTAGTTATACACACCTAAACCGGCTATCGAAATCAGATATGTTAAATGGGTAGTGCTATGGCAGGCATGTCCAAAGAAATTTTTGGCGTCACGGCGATCCTATGCCTATGACCTCTTGAACGGCGTTGTATAGTCACGCCTCAGAGTCTGAAGATCAGGACGATAGATCCTTCTGACCGAGTACTGGCTTAGCCAACTATCTTTCCGGGATCAGATAAGAATGCCGAGCCGAGGAAGCCGGCTTAGTCGGGATCAATCGGGGGGGAAACCGATTCCGAATGGTACTGAGAGTTCCAAATCTTGGCAGCATCAGGCGGATCATCGTCTTGGCCGGTGCGGTCGCCTGCGTCGCACTGATCGCGGGCCTGGCGCATTCGGTCGGCAAGCCTGGCCCGCGGATCGGGGACGCCGCCGTGCTCACCTCGGGCTCCGGTTTCAGCCTTTCCGGCGCCATAGGCGATCTCACGCCAGGCATCGCCTCCCGCCTGGTGCTCAAGGTGACCAGCCATACGAGCCGCGCGATCACGGTCAAGTCAGTGACGATCAGGATCAGAGCGGTTCCAGCCGGCTGCCCGGCGGCGGATCTGACGATCGACGGCGCGGATTTCAGGGGCTCACCGCCAGCGGTCACGATCACTGGCCTGAGGGCGAAGGTGCCGGCCCGCGGCACGGCGAGGCTGCCCCTGAGAATGCGGCTCGCGCGCAGCGCTGCCAATGGCTGCCAGCACGCAAGGTTTTCGCTTCGCTACTCGGGCACCGCTACCACGGGGCGACGCGGCCGGAAGTCCGCGGCCCAGGGAGCGTCGGCGTGACGAAGTCCCTGGTCAGTTTCTCCCGCCGCGCATTCACCCGCCGCCCTGGCCGGCCCTGGCGCGGCCACGTGCTCTACGCCGCCGGCCTGGGCCTGGCCATCAGCGGGCTGCTGGCCGCCTTCGCCGCCGCCGCGCAGATCCTCGCCGGTTCAGGCCGCGGCCTGGCCACAGCCGGCACGGTCGCGATGCGCGTCAATGGCTCAGGCACGCGCGTGTGCGATTACGGCCTTCTGGCGCCCGGCGATCTCACCGGCTCAGCTACCTGCACGTTGTCGGTCACCTACCACGGCTCCATCCCCGCCTACCTCGCACTTACCATCCGCATCAACTCGAAGGCCGGACCGGGCGGGGCACCCCTCTACGACGGCACGAACGTCACTGGCCTGACCATGCGCCTCAAGGAGGGCCGCCACAGCTTCATGGTGCCAACCGGGCCGGGCAGCACAGGCAAGCCCTGCCAAACCGGGTTCACCTGCTGGATGGCGCCGCACGAACTGGCAACCGCCGGCGCCGATCACGCGGATCTCGTCTTCCGCCGGGGTGACACCGTCACCTTTACCCTCGCGCCGCGCTTCGCGGCAGCTACCGGAAATTCCTATCAGGGCGGCAAGGCGAAGGTCGCCCTGATCGTGCAGGCGGTTCAGGCACCTGCGAACCCGCTGCCCGTGACCTGCAACGTAACCACCATTGGCCGACCGTGCCCGGCAAGCGGCACCTTCACCTGGAGATGATGACATGCTCACTGTCGACACGAACGGAGCCCGCGGCCGCATGCCGGCGCACGCGCTGCCCAAGGCCGCACCCGCCGGGCGCTGGCGCCGAGCGCTTGAGGCTTTCTCCACGGTCATGACGGTGTTGATCACGATGCTCGCCTCGGCGGCCATCGTCGTCGCTGTCGCCAGTCACCTGTCATCACAGGGCGAGTACATGGCCTTCGGGCATCCGGTGATGACCGTGCTATCCGGGTCGATGACGCCGGTCATCGACACCGGGGACTTGATCATCGACGGTGCGGTGACACCTTCGCAGGCGACTCATCTGCACGTAGGCCAGATCATCAGCTTCCGCGAGGCACCCGGGAGTCAGGTCATCATCACGCACCGGATTATCGGCGTAAAGATCAGCAAGCACGGGGCGGGTTATTACACCAAGGGCGACGCGAATCAAGGTCCCGACGGGGTGCTGCGGCCGGCCAGGGACATCGTCGGCGTGTTCCAGCATGCGATTCCCGACGGCGGCTACATCCTGAGCGCATTGCATCAACCGCTCATCTTCGGCTCGCTGGCCCTGTCCATTCTCTTGTTCTTCCTCGCCGGGCCGTTGTTCAAGAAGGCGAGAAAGCTGGACAAGCCGCAGGCCGGCCAGGCCGGTTCACCGGGCCGGCACGCGGAGAGCTGAGCGCGATGCCGTCAAAAATTCTGCTGGTACTCAGGGCCAGGCCGCCGCCGGTGCCCAGGCCCGCGAACAGCACGTCGGACCAGATCAGCTCAGCAAGAAACACATCCATATTCGGGGGAAGAAAAGGTAATGAGATCAGCAACTAAAAGACGCCTGGTGCTCATAAGCGCTACGGCGACATCACTGGGCGCGGTGGCGACTCTTGCCACCGGGGTCACTTTCGGACTCTTCAGCGCCAGCGTGACCAGCGCGCCGAACGAGTTCAGTTCGGGGAGCGTCACGCTGGGGACGCCCACTCAGGTGACCTGTCACATCACCAGCATGCTGCCAGGCCAGTCGTCGACCAACGCGCCGATAGGCGACAACACGGATGCGCCGTGCACCTACGACGTCACCTACACAGGTTCCACCGACGCCTACCTCGCGGTCGATATCTCTGTGTACAACCCGAGCACCACCGCGCCGGACCTGTACGACGGGTCGGACAGCGGACTCCAGCTCTATCTCGCGGATACGACCCACGACGTCGCCTACGTGACCGGTGACACGGTCGCCGCGCCCACGAAGGGGACCACCTTCCTCGCTGACACCGGCACGGGCACCCCGACGCAGACGACGCTTCCGCTGAACGCGGCTCCCACCGGCGGTCCGCCCGTGTACCACAGCACGCAGGACCTGCTGTCGACCGCCGCGCCGGTAGCTAGCGGCGCCACGGTCGCGCTGAATCTCGACTATGCGATCCCGACCGGTTCTGGGGCCTTCAACGGCGGCGACGCCGATGTGGTCCTGACCATCCACGCCGTCCAGGACACGAGCTCAAATGTTCTGGCCTGCACGACCATCACAACGCCGACCGTCGGCGCCCAGTGCCTGGCCGGAACCGATTTCGCCTGGAGTTAATCCGCCCCCGCACACCACCGCGGTAGCGAAGTGAAAGACGAGCGTGCGGTGCCCGGATCCAGCGGGCACCGCACGCTCAGTCACCAGATCGATACGGGCTAATTCGCTCCCGGCTCAGCCGAGCAGGCGGAACCCGCTGACCGAGTCCTCCGCCGCCAGCCGATCATCGATCGCAGGCAACTCGGACACCGGGCGGCGCACGGCGGCCGGGTTGCCGAAGGCCACCACGCCAGCCGGAATGTCCCTGGTGACGACCGAGCCGGCCCCGATCAGGCTGCCTGCCCCGATACGGACGTGCGGCAGGATCGTGACGTTGACGCCGATCTGCGCGCCGGGACCGATCTTCGGCCCGCCCATCATCGCCGCGGACCGGACGTCGCCCGGATACAGGTCATTGGCGGTGGTCACGCCCGGTGCGAGGAACGCGTCGTCACCGATCTCGGTGAACTGGGCGATGTAGCAGTTGGAATGGATCTTGACCCGGCTGCCGATCCGGCAGCCGTAGTCGACCACCGTGTTGCTCCAGACGCAGACGCCGTCGCCGAGCACGCAGTCTTCGCGCAGGACGACACCGTGGCCGGTCTGCAGGCCACTGCCGATGACCGAGCCGTCGTACAGCGTCGTGCCAGAGCGCAGTCGAGCCCCCGCCCCGAGTACCAGCGAAGGGACGGCGACGCCACCTCCGCGCGACACCGGGTATCCGACGATCACGCCGTCATCGATCTGGGCCGTCTCAAGCTGGTGCTCGTCGGTCAGGGCGGACATCAGTGTTCTCCTATCAGTACGCGCCCGTGCCGCCGAGCACGGCCGAGCAGGTCTTCCAGAGAATCTGCAGGTCGAGCGCGAACGACCAGTTCTCGACGTAACGCATGTCCAGCCGGACCGCTTCTTCCCACGGCAGATCCGATCGCCCGCTGACCTGCCACAAACCAGTAATGCCTGGCTTGACCGCGAGCCGGCGCCGCATCTGGTTGCAGTACCGCGCGGCTTCCTCCGGCAGCGCCGGCCGGGGACCGACCAGCGACATGTCCCCGATCAGGACGTTGACCAGCTGCGGCAGTTCATCGAGGGACCAGCGGCGCAGCCACCGGCCCGTCTTGGTGACCCGAGGATCGCGGCGGAGCTTGAACAGGACGCCGTTTCCCTCGTTAGCCTTCGCGTACTGGGCCTTGATGCGTTCCGCGTCGACGCGCATGGTGCGGAACTTGTACACGGTGAACCTTCGCCCGTCCCGGCCGACCCTGGACTGCCGGAAGAAGACCGGCCCCGGATCGATGACCTTGATCGCCAGTGCGATCGTGATGAACAGCGGCGCGAGCAGGATCAGCGCGCCGCCGGCTGTCGCCCGGTCGAACAGACCCTTGATGACCTGCTTGCCGCCACTCAGGTCCGGGTGGTCCAGGTACATCAGGGGCAGCCCGGCGACCGGCCTGATCGTCGTGCGCGGGCCGGCCACGTCGAGCAGAACCGGCGCGACGAACAGGTCGGTACCGGTCTTCTCCAGCGTCCAGGCCAGCTCGCGCAGCCGGGCCGGCCCCATTTCCGGGCAGGCGAGCACGGCCACCGTGTCGGCGTCATATGCGCTGACCGCCTCCGCGACCTGGTCGAGCGCGCCGGCGACCGGAACTCCGGCCAGCCGTTCGCCATCGGCCTCACCGGCGACGCAGCTGGCCACCACTGACAGGCCGTGATACCGGTCCCGGCGCAGCGTGGTGACCAGGTCGGCGACCGCGTCGGCGTGGCCAACCGCGATCACCCGATGATTGCACGATCCGCGCCCGCGCCGGAGATGCAGGTGCTTGCGCAGCAGGTACCGGCATCCGAGGTCGGCGACCGTCGCCCAGGGCAGCGCGAGGCCCACGTAGCTGCGCGACAGGTCCAGGTGGGTCAGGTAGGAAGTGATGACCACCAGGGCCGCGACGCCGAGGGCGGCATTGATAATCCGGCGGAATTCATCGGAGCCAAGTCCGATCACCCGGCTGTCGTAGCCGCCGGCCAGCAGTACGCAGAAATACCACATCACCGGCGTAGCCAGGAGGAGGAAGACGTACACGACCGGGATCTGCTCTAGACCGCCAAAACGGATACGAGCCGCCAGCAATCCAGCGGCCAGTGCACACGCGCAATCAGCTATGGATGCCCGTCGGAGATAGGACGACGCCCACGCCCGCGGCGCCGACATCGAAGGCCGGTAGGCGTTCCCCCGTTGGACTTGCGCACCGATTGCTTCTTCGGTCACGCTCATGCCGCCGCCACCAACTCCTCGCCTATGCCACTACTCGTCATTTACCACATCATGGACCTGAATCGCCAAATTCTAAATGTCATGCGGGTCGCAATGTTGACCGTGAAGCATCTTATCCGGAGCCCATGACGGCGGCGCAGCACATTACCCAATTGAACAACGAGGTGCATTTATAAATTACATTCCAGAGGCAGTTAGCCCGGTAGATCGGGAAATGATCGACGAATGGACTTGCTTAGCGCGATTTGCCCAGCTGTGCCTGCTGGCGAATTCCCTGCGGCTGGCCATCGCCGCGGCGGTCCTGGGCAGAGCGCCAAGGCGGCGAGCCTCGGCGGCGAAATCTGCCGGCTCGTCGGCTACGCAGATCAACCGGTCTCTCATCTCAGCCAGCAGCCACTGGGTGGCCGGCAGATCCGTAGCCACCACCGGACGGCCGGCGGCCAGGTACTCAAGCGTCTTCAACGGAAAGCTGCCCCGGTTGAACGCACTATCCAGGTAAGGCACCAGCCCGACGTCAATCACTTTCAGATAGCTCGGCAGCGCCTCGAATGGCTTAGGCCCTACCCAGCACACATTCGGTCGCGCCGTCAGCGCTGCGAACCGCTCGGGCTCGAACCCGGCATCCTTCGGTCCCACCAGCAGCAGCGACTGGCCGTCGGCGGCGATCGCCTCAAGCAAGGCCAGATCAGTACGGCTATTGATCCGGCCGACAAATCCGGCCACCGGGGCGGGCAGGTCCAGTTCGGCCGGCCACGGCGCCTCATCGACCCGTTCGTACGCCGCGGTGTCGGTGCCGAACGGGATCAGAACCGGGTCCAGGCCGCGCCGCTGCCAGGTCTGTGCGACCAACGGGTTCGCGGCGACCACCAGATCGGCCGCCGCCGCCACCCGGCGTTCCCGGCCGTCGAGCAGCCTGGCATTCTCACCGAGCAGGGCGGCTCCGCCGACAAAGTCGTCCTTGGCCCAGTAGACGCTGACTCGCTCCCGGCAGGCCCCGTGTACTGGATAGAGAGGCCAGCCGCTGATCACGGCGCTCACCTGGCCACCGAGCGCGGTGGTCGCCCGCCGCAGGTAGCGCCGGGTGAGCTCGGTCGACAGGTGCACCAGTCCCGGCCGGGACGGGCCGGGCTGAACCACCGGGACCAGGCGAGCGAGGTTCGGCCCGAGCACGGTGAGCCGCGGTCCCACCACGGCGCTCGCGGACTCCGGCCGCCGCAGCGGGGTCAGCCTGGACATCGGCGGATCCACGAACAGCACCGGCGCCAAGCGGGCCAACTCCCTGGCCAGGTGCCAGTCCCCCATCGGCATCGCGTCGTACTGGGTAGTCGCGCAGAGCACGATCAGGTCGACCCACTCGCGGGGGTTGAAAGGGGGTGGCCCCCCTTGGCCAGCACCGCGGGGGTAGAAAGAGGGGCGGTTCATCCGGCCTGCGCCTTACCCGGCATTGTCGCAGCGACGCCTCGGCTGCTCTCGTCGCGCAGCCAGGTCGAATAGTCACCCCGGGCGATCGCACGGCGAGCGGCCAGCCTGGCGGTGACGGTGATGGCCGCGAATAGTGCCAGCCGGGGCGCGGTCACCGGATTGTGCTGAAAGATCGCCATCAGGTCGGCCGCACTCGTGCGCGCCGTCGACTCCGGCGCCTGCTCGGTTCGCTCGATCTGGGCGACGCTGGTCACCGCCCGGATTCGGCGCCGCAGCAGATCGGCGGTTCGACGCGGCGGGTGGCAGACCGCGCTGGCGTTGGCGGCGATCCGGCGTTCGGCGGGCGAGAACGACAGCGACGCCGCCAGGTCATCGGCCAGCAGCGGCGGCAAGGCGGCGAGGCGGCGGTGACCCTCCGCGCTGACCGCGATCACGCCACGGGCGAACAGTCCTTGGCGAACCTGCGGCAAGCGCAACCAGATGTCGTAGTACCAGCGCACCGGCCACGGGCAGCCGTCGAATGCGAACGACCGCTCCGGCGCCGCTGCCAGCACTCCCGGCTTGGCCAACTCGGCCTCGAGCGCGCGCACGTCGGCCAGGCCAAGCTCGACGTCGGCGTCGACGTAGATGCGAGGAAAAGAACTCGCTTCCCGATCTCCAGCGATCAGCGCAAGATGCTTAGAGGCCTGCGGAATGCTTATCACTTTGACTTTTGGCCCGAAAGATCGCGCCATCTCGACCGTATTGTCGGCACAGCCATTAGCTACGACAATTACCTCAATGTCGGGCCTGGGATTTTCGGCCGCAAGTCTCCTGAGAAGTCGCCCGATAACCAGGCCTTCGTTGTGCGCGGGAATCACAATGGTCGTCACGAGGGAGCAATATTAATGAGTAACTGATCAATCAACGGCGCTTTAAGGGAAACCAACTTATGCGTCATCTGCCTGCGCTAGACTCCGGGAGCCGATTAGCAAAGATAACTAAGCGGATTAAATGGGAGACGATATCCGACACCGCAGCGATGAATCCAATATCGGAATTGCCGTGGTTGGTGCGGGCTATTGGGGACCAAACCTGGTCAGGACGGCCCTGGCCACCGAGGCCTTCACCCTCCGCTGGCTGTGCGACCTGGACGCCGACCGGGCGGCCAAGGTGCTCGGTCGGCACACGCCCGCGATGCCGACCGCGAGCTACGACGATGTGCTTGATGACCCGCAGGTCCGCGCCGTGGCGATCGCGACCCCGGCCGCGACCCACTACGACCTGGTCCGGGCCGCGCTCGACGCGGGCAAGCACGTCCTGGTCGAAAAGCCGCTGACCGATTCCGTCGCCGAGGCGGCCAAGGTCGTCGCGCAGGCCGCCGAAGCAGGCCTGACGCTGATGTGCGACCACACCTACTGCTACACCCCGGCCATCTCCAGGGTCAGGCAGGCGATCACCAGCGGCGAACTCGGCGACCTGCGCTTCATCGACTCGGTCCGGATCAACCTCGGACTGGTGCAGCCCGACGTCGACGTCCTGTGGGACCTCGCCCCGCACGACCTGTCGATCCTGGACTTCGTGCTGCCCGACGGCGTGCGCCCGGTCGGAGTCGCCGCCCACGCAACCGACCCGCTTGGCACCGGCCGGTCCTGCCTGGCCTACCTGTCGATCTGGCTGTCCAACGGGGCCCTGGCTCACCTGCACGTCAACTGGCTGAGCCCGATCAAGGTCAGGACGACGATCTTCGGCGGTTCGCGGCGCACGATCGTGTGGGACGACATGAGCCCGGCCGCCCGGCTGATGATTCACGACCGGGGCGTGGACCGGATACCAGGCCAGCCCGCCGATCCCGATGAGCGCAGGCAGAAGCTCGTCTCCTACCGCATCGGGGACATGTGCGTACCCGCCCTGCCCGAACGGGAGGCGCTGCTGAGCGTGATGGCCGAATTCGCCGGCGCGATCGCAGAGAAGCGGCCCGCGAAGACCGACGGCCGTAGCGGCCTGCGCGTGCTGCGGGTGCTAGAGGCGGCCTCGCTCAGCGCCGAGACCGGCGGACGCAGAATCGACGTTCAGGCAGGCGATAACGAGCCCGAACGGGCTTAGCCATGGCCGGAAAGCACAAAGGCAAGCACAGAAGACGGCCGTTCGGCGACAAGGGCTCGCTGCCCGGCCTGGCCTCGCGCGCGCTCGGCTGGAGTTTCGCCAGCAACGCGATCGCCCGGCTGGGCACGCTGCCGATCGGAATCGTGCTGGCCCGGCTGCTCGGCCCGCATGCCTTCGGCACGTTCGCGGTCGCGCTGGTCGCCCTGGTCGCCCTGCTGAGCTTCAACGACCTCAGCGTCAGCCTCGCGATCGTCCGGTGGGAAGGCGACCCGGACGAGATCGCCCCCACCGTCGCCACCCTCTCTGTCCTGGCCAGCCTGATCATCTACGCCGCCTGCTACGTCATCGCGCCGTCGTTCTCCTGGGCGATGGGCGCCCCGCAGGCCACCGAGGTCGTCCGGGTTCTCGCGCTCAACGTGCTCGTCGACGGCCTGGCGGCGGCGCCGGCCGCGATGCTGCAGCGCCAGTTCCGCCAGGACCGCAAGATGATCGCCGACCAGGTGAACAACTGGCTCGGGGCGGCGGTCTCGATCGCGCTGGCCTGGCAGGGGTTCGGCCCGATGAGCCTCGCGATCGGCCGGATCTGCGGCGGCGGAGCCTCGGTCGTCTTGTTCTTCATGTTCGCGCCGGTGCGGTTCGGCTTCGACCGCCGCCAGGCCCGGGCACTACTGAAATTCGGGCTGCCGCTGGCTGGCTCGAGCATCGTCGTCTTCGCGGTCGTCAACACCGACCAGCTGGTCGTCGGTCACCTGCTCGGCGCGACCGCGCTCGGCTTCTACGCGCTCGCGCTGAACCTGGCGGGCTGGCCGGTCACCATGTTCTCGCTGCCGACCAGGAGCGTGGCCCCGGCCGTGTTCTCCCGGGTCCAGCAGGACAAAGCCGCGATGCGGACCGGTTTCCTGTGCGTGGCCAGGCTGCTCAGCGCGATCTCGGTGCCGATCTGCCTGGTGCTCGGCGGCGCCGCCATTCCGCTGGTCGGCCTGGTCTACGGAACCCGCTGGGTGCCGGCGGCGGCCGCCTTGGCCGGCCTCGGCGTGCTCAGCGCGCTGCGGATCGGCTTCGAGCTGATCTACGACTTCTTCGTCGTGCTGGCCCGCTCCCAGGTCGTGCTGATCGTGCAGCTCGTGTGGCTGGCCGGCCTGGTCCCCGGGCTGATCGCGGGCACGATCGCCGACGGGATCTCCGGAGCCGCGATCGCGGAGGCGAGCGTGGCCGGCTTCCTCGTACTGCCCTGCTACCTGTTCTGGCTGGCCAAGGTCGGGATCCGTCCGGCCGACCTGGCCAGGAGGCTCTGGCTGCCGACGCTGGTCGGGGTAGCGGTGGCCGCCGTGGCGGCAGTCGCGTCCCGCACGACGCAGACGAACCTGAACGCGCTCGAGATCGCCGCCGTCGGCACCCTCGCCGGGATCGGCCTCCTGGCCACCCGGATGCGCCCGACCCTGGCCGAGCTCCGGCAAACCCTGCGCCCAGACCAGGTCCTGCCCGCCGCCACTCCAGACACCGCCCTGGAACCAGTCCAGCACCGCCCCGCCACCCCAACACCGATCACCGCCGGGAGCCAGTCATGAAAGCCCTCGTCTATCCGCACGCGACCGGCATCGGCGGCTCCCAGCTGAACGCGGTGGAAATCGCCGCCGCCGTCCGGGACCGCGGTCACGAGATGCTGATCATCAGCAGGCAGGGACCGCTGGTCGAGAAGATCAGGCAACTCGGCCTGCCGCACATCCTGCTCGATGACCGCGCCACCGCCCGCCCGTCCCTGCGGGCCGCCGCCCAGCTCACCGAGCTAGCCCGGCAGCACCGTTGCGACGTCGTGCACGGCTACGAGTGGCCGCCGGGCCTGGAAGCGTTCACCGGTCCGAGGCTTCGCCTTGGCCTCCCGGCCGTGTGCACGGTCATGTCGATGTCGGTCGCACCCTTCCTGCCGCGCACCATGCCGCTGATCGTGGGCACCGGCCAGATCCAGAGCCGGGCCGGTGAGCAGGGCCACCGGCAGGTGACCCTGCTCGAACCGCCGGTCGACGTGCGGGAAAACGCCCCCGGCCACGACCCCGGCTCCTTCACCCGCGACCTGGGCCTGCGCCAGGACATCCCGCTGGTCGTCATCGTGAGCCGGCTCGCCTCCGAGCTCAAGCTCGAAGGCCTGCTCGCCGCCTGCGACGCCGCCGGCGAACTGGCCAGCTCGGGCACCCAGCTCCAGCTGGTCCTGGTCGGCGACGGCAAGGCCAGGCCCCTGGTCGAGGCCGCCGCGCAGGCGGCCAACGCGAGAGCAGGTCACCGGGTCGTCACCCTGGCCGGGCTGATGACCGACCCCAGGCCCGCCTACGCGGCCGCCGACATCGTGCTCGGAATGGGCGTCTCGGCGCTGCGAGCGATGGCGTTCGCCAAGCCGGTGGTGGTCCAGGGCGAGCACGGCTTCTGCGAGCTGCTGACTCCGCGGTCCGCCGGGCTGTTCTCCCAGCAAGGCTGGTTCGGCCTCGGCCCGCCCGAGCACGGCCGCGTCCAGGCGGCGGCCAAGCTCACCGCCATCCTGCGCGACCTGGCCGACGACAGGCAACGCCAGAGCAGCCTGGGCCAGTTCGCCCGCACCCTGGTCGTCGAACGGCACAGCCTGGACGTCGCGGCCCAGATCCAGCTGGACGCCTACGCCCAGGCCATCGAGACGCATTCCGCCACCTCCACCATCGACCTGCTGGCCGATGCCGCCAGGGCCGGGGCCGGAATGGCGCGTTACAAGGCGCTCAGGAAATGGCAGCGCTGGCGCGGCACCGCCCCGGTCGATGACTTCAACACCGTGGCCAGGATGCGCCAGGTGGCCCGACCCCAGCACGTCTGAAGAAAGGGACAGCAATCATGACCGAGATCCCCCTTGTCGACCTAGCCGCCCAGCACGCGGTCATCGCGGACGAAGTCGCGCAGGGCTGGCAGGAGGTCCTGGCCAGGACGGCATTTATCGGCGGACCGCCGGTGCCCGCCTTCGAGCGCGAGTTCGCGGAGTTCACCGGGTGCGGCGACTGCGTCGCGGTCGCGAACGGCACCGACGCGATCGAGCTCGCGCTGCGAGCGGGCGGCATCGGCTCGAACGACGAGGTGATCTTGCCCGCCAACTCGTTCATCGCCACCGCCGAGGCGGTCTGGCGGACCGGCGCCACGCCAGTCCTGGTCGACTGCGCGGACGACGACACCTACCTGATGGACATGGCCGCCGCGCAAGCCGCCGTCACCCCGCGCACCAGGGCCTTCATCCCGGTCCACCTCTACGGCCAGCTCGCCCCGGTCGAACAGCTGACCCAGCTCGCGGCCAGCATCGGCGCACTGATCATCGAGGACGCGGCCCAAGCCCAGGGCGCGACCCGGCACGGCCGCGGCGCCGGCTCGCTCGGCCACGCGGCCGCCACCAGCTTCTATCCGGGCAAGAACCTCGGCGCCTACGGGGACGCCGGCGCCGTGCTGACCAATTCGCCCGAGCTGGCCGGCCTGATCAGGCTGATCCGCGAGCACGGTTCTCCGCGCAAGTACGTGCACGAGGTCGTCGGCGTGAACAGCCGGATGGACACCTTGCAGGCCGTGGTCCTGTCCGCCAAGCTGCGCCGCCTTCCCGCCTGGAACGAGGCCCGCCGCCAGGCCGCCGCCCGGTACGACGCCGCGCTCGCCGACTTCGCGGCGGTCACCAGGCCGCGCAGGCTCGACGGCAATACGCACATCTGGCACCTGTACGTGATCCGGGTACCAGACCGAGACCGCGTGCTCGCCGATCTGCAGGCGGCCGGAATCGGCGCCGGCATCCACTATCCGGCGCCGATCCACCGCACCAGGGCGTTCGCCAGCCTCGGCTCGCACTCGGCCGCGGGCACCGGCTTCCCGGTGGCCGAACGCACCGCATCCGAGCTGCTGAGCCTGCCGATCTACGCCGAGATCACGCCAGCCCAGCAAGAACGGGTGCTTGAGGTCCTCGCCAAGTCCCTGGGATGACCCGGTGCACATGAGCGCGAGACAGATCACCCTGGGACTCGGACTAGCAGCCGCTGTGGTCGCGATGGTCCTCCTCACGATCGGCCTAGCTGACTCTGGACTGTTCAGATCCGAGCGGCCGGAGCCGACGACCATGCCCGGAGCACAGAGTCCAGCCGGTCATGCCGCCGGACCCGCCACCCATCGGATCGACCGGCGAACTCAGGTTGGGTTTCCCGCCGCCCTCGATACCGGTGTGCCAGCAGGTACGAAGTTGCGCATGGTGCCCAGTCAAGTATCGAGCGGGCCGGGCTGGGCCTACGACCCGCGCGGCTGGGTCAAGGTCTACGGCAACGGCGCTGTGCTGAGCGACCTGAATATCCCGTACAACGTGAGCGTCACCTCCTCGGACGTCACGATCAAGAATGTCCTGGTCACCGTCGGCGGCGCGAACGCGATCGGGATCGAATTGCGGCACTCCAAAAACGTGACCATAGAAGACTCCACGATCAGCGGGCTGAACAACGCCAGCGGCCGGATGATGACCGGAATCAAGGACATCTATGGCGACTCGACGGGCCTGCGAGTGCTCTATGACGACATCTCGAAATTCGAGACCGGAGTCCGGCTGGAGACCGGACTGGTCGAGGGCAACTACATTCACGAACCGGGTTACATCGCCGGCGATCACACCAACGGGGTCATGTCGAATGGCGGCGCGACCGGGCTGCTGACGATCAACCACAACACGATCCTCATCAACCGCGGCCAGACCGACGCGATCGGCCTCTTCGAGGACAACGGGGTGCAGCAGAACCGCCGGATCACCGACAACCTGCTGGCAGGCGGAAGCTATGCCATCTACGGCGGACAGAAGCGGGGCGGCCAGCCCACGAGCAGCATAGTCATTACCGGCAACCGAATCAGCACGATTTATTACCACCATGGCGGCCATTACGGCTGCGCCGCCCATTTCAATAGCCGAGGCCGACGTAATATCTGGTCAGATAATACCTGGGATACCACATCCGTACCCAGCTACAGTACCTGCGATTAGCCGCACGGTTGCCTGGTCGACAAATAGACTACGCCATATGCCACCTGATCTAGCTGCGGTAATAGTTACATACAACAGCGCCCATGTAGTCAGTAATCTGCTTGATTCACTGCCTGCAGCTCTCGATGGGCTATCGGCCGACGTGATCGTGGTCGACAATGCCTCGACGGACGACACCGTCGAGTTGCTGATGGTTCGCGCTGATTGCCGGATCGTGCGTTCGGCCAATATCGGCTATGCGGGCGGCATCAATCTCGGCGTCCGGCAATCTCCCGACGCGGCCGCAATCTTGGTGCTGAATCCTGATGTGGTGCTGCACCCGAGATCCGTGCCGGCGCTGCTGGCCGCCCTTGACCGGCCGGGCGTCGGCATCGCCGCCCCCCAGATCCGTTCCGAGCATGGCAGGCTTGAGCTATCGCTACGGCGCGAGCCGACGATCCTGCGCGCGCTCGGCCTGACCAAGACCAAACTGCCGGTCTTCAGCGAATACGTGGCCGAACCCGCCGCGTATGAGAGTCCGCAACCGGTGGACTGGGCCGTCGGCGCGGTGCTGGCCATGTCACGGAACTGCTTCGACGCGCTCGGAGGCTGGGACGAGTCCTATTTCCTGTACTCAGAAGAGGTCGACGTCTCACTGCGGGCCCGCGATGCCGGCCTGGTGACCTGGTATGAGCCGAAGGCGGTCGCGACCCACATCGGCGGGCAGTCAGGTCGCAACGACACCACCCACACCATGCAGATCGTCAACCGGGTACGGCTCTACCGGCGCCGTCACCGCAGTCTCGCGTCCTGGTGCTACTACGCGCTCACGGTGGCCAGCGAATTGTCCAGGATCCCGCGCGGGCACGCCGAGTCCCGCGCGGCGGTCCTGGCCCTGCTCAAGCCGACCCGCAGGCCGCCGGTCCTGCGCTGCTCAGATCGTCTGGTGCCGCGATGACCGGATGGAGCCTAACTCAGCCGCTGATCCCGGCCCAGTCCCGCGGGATTGACCCGGTCGAGCCGATCGGTGCCAGCTCGCCGAAACCGGACGCGGTCACCGCGCTCAGCATCTTTCTCTTCGCGCTGATGATCATTCCGTCGGACCTGATCGTGGGCGCCTTCGGAGCGGCCGGCCGTCCCGCGACGCTGATCGCCGGCGCGCTGCTCGGCTGGTACCTGCTGGCCAGGGCCCATCCCGACCTCACGGTCGACACCGGCCGTCAGCCAGTCAGGACCGCCGCGATCGTGCTCGCCTGCTCGGTGCTGGCCTCCTATGTATCGGCGAACCTGACCGCGCTGACCGTCACCCAGCAGAACGCGGCCGACCGCGGCCTCATCCTGCTGGCCGGCTGGCTCGGCGTGCTGCTGGTCGCCGCCGACGGCATCCGCAGCGAGGCCCGGCTGGTCACGCTCTGCCGCCGGATCGTGCTCGGCGCCACGATCATGGCGGCGCTCGGCATCGCCGAGTTCGCCACCGGCATCGACCTCACGAAATACGTGACCCTTCCCGGGCTAGCCGCCCATCTGCAGGTCACCGACCTGATGACCAGGTTCGGCCTGACCAGGGCCAATTCAACGGCCGCCCAGCCGCTCGAACTGTCCGCAGTGCTGGCGATCAGCCTGCCGCTCGCTATCCATCAGGCCAGGTACGCGACCGAACGGTTGCGCCGGCGCCAGTGGCTTCAGGCGGCCGTCATCGCGGCCGGAATACCGATGGCGGTCTCGCGATCGGCGCTCATCGCCCTGGCGGTCATGGCGGTCCTGCTGGTCCCGACCTGGCCCGCCCGGCAACGACGCTTGGCCTACGCCGGACTCGCGGCCTGTACGGCCGGCTTGCTGCTGATCACGCCCAGCTTCATCGCGATCTTCGGCAAGGTCTTCGGCGAGCTTGGCTCCGACACCAGCACGACCTCCAGGTCCGACGCGCTGTCCCTGGCCGGGCCGCTGATCGGCGCCCATCCGTGGTTCGGCGCCGGGCTGGCCACCTTCAACCCGCAACTGACGTTCTTCGTCGATGATCAGTTCGTCACCTCACTGATCGAGACCGGTGTAGTCGGCCTGCTGGCCGTGCTCAGCGTCTTCGTAGCTGGCTGGTACGTGGCCCGCAAGCTGCGGGCCAGGCCGCTGCCGCAGCGCACCCGCGATCTCGGGCACGCCCTGTTCGCGGCGATCGCGGTCGCGGCGATCTTCTTCGCCAGTTTCGACGTGCTGTCATTCTCGATCGCCTCGAACCTGTTCTTCCTGATCGTCGGCTGCGCTGGCGCCGCCTACCGCCTTTCCGCCGTGCGCCGCTCTTTAGGCTGAGGTGCATGGCGTCGCCGAGCGCCATCGCGGCCGTCCGGTCCGGGCCAGGCCAGGGGCCGGCAGGCCGCCCCCGTTGCGGGGCGGGTACGCCACTTCCCATTCATTAGCGCCACTTCCCAAGTGAACTCGAACGGATGGGAAGTCAGTCCCAGCCCCAGAAGACGAGAGATACAGCGGCCCAGGAACCGCACTAACCTGGCCCAACCCAGCGGGTCAGCGTTACCGCGAGCCGAATCGGCCCCAGGTGTCGGCCAGCAGGCGGGTGCGGCCCTGCGGTCTGGTCCGGCCCTGGAGTCCGGCCGGCTTGGTGGCCGCGTGCCTGACTTTGCGGCGGCGGATCACACCGTCGATGAACACCGGCAAGCCGAGCGCGGCGATCAGGCCGAGCACCAGCGTGGTCGCTATGGGCCGGATGGTAGCGCTCGTCTGCAGGGTGGCTTGCGGGCTCGAGGCCAGGGTGCTGACCGTGATCCGGTGCTTCGGCCAGATGTTGCGCTGCATCTGCACCAGGGTGAAGTCGAGTTCGCCGACGACACCGTGCAGGGTCCTCTCCACGCTGGCCGGATCGGTCCCGGACACGGTGATGAGCAGCACCGAACCCGTCGCGGTCGTCGTGTAGGTCGGCTCGGCGACCGTGTAAGAGTTGGTGTAACCCTCGCTCGCAAGCTGCCGGACGGTCGCCGGGCCCATCAGCGTGCGGCTCACCACGTCGGCAGTAAGCGAGAGCGCGGGAGTGAAGCCCAGATACGGGTTTCCGCCTGCCTGCCGGGAGGCCGCCTGCGACGCCAGCAGGACCACGGAAGCCTGGGATTGATAGGTCGCGGGGAACAAGGCCAGCGCTGCGGCGAAGCTGGCCAGGGCGAGCAGAACAAGCCCAGCTGTCAGCGCCGCCCGGCGACGCCAGACCTTAATTACCTCATCGAAACGCATCTAATCCCATCCCCCGCAGATCCGCCAATATCCAGTGACTTCTTTCGCGTTCTTATTATGACCGCTTACCTAACGCGCCTGGTACCGTTCTCAATATGTCTTTGCCATGGCCTCGAATTGCCGTCCTGACTCTAACCGTGGCTATTACCAGCGGGCTTGCCGTGCATATCGAGCGAAATCGCCCCAACTATGTCGAGTCGGCTACGGTTCTTTTTACAATGCCGACCGCGGACAGCTCGACCACGGGCTACACCTGGCAGGCGGAAGCACTGATCTCAACTGGCTCGGCGATCAGTCAGATCATCACGAGCCCGCAGGTTGAGCACAAGGTGGCGCAGGCCGGCGGAACGGCCGCTTACAGCCTGACGCTAGTCAACCTCTACAACCAGGACTATCCCGACTTCGGCTACCCAGAGGCCACGCTGTCGGTGCATTCCTCTGACCCGGCCAGCACCCATCGCACCTACCTGATCGCCAGGCGAACGATGATCGAGACCCTGGCCAGCCGGCAAAAGCAGGCTGGCGCGCCCCGAGGGCACCGCATCGTGGTCCAAGTCGCCGATGACTCAGGACCGATCCCGCAGACCGGCTCGCGCAAACGGGCGCTCGGCGGCCTGCTGCTGCTTGGCCTGGTGGCAGGCGGCACCGGCTGGAGCCTGACCGGCCGACGACGTGCGG
>DASYAT010000289.1:0-21985 GCA_036501205.1 Streptosporangiaceae bacterium
AGTGGCCTGGGGATTCCTGAGTCGCCGCGCTGGCATGAGGGGAGGCTGTGGTTCTGCAACTGGATCGACCGGCAGGTCATGGCGGTCGACCTGGACGGCAAGGCGGAGGTCATGCTCACCCGCGAGCCGGCCAGCCACCCGATGGGGTACTCCATCGACTGGCTGCCTGACGGCAGGCTGCTGACGACCGGCGACAAACTCCGGCGTCAGGAGCCCGGCGGGTCGATGGTGGTGCACGCCGACCAGTGGGCTAGCGAGATCGTCGTGACAGCGACGGCGGGCTGTCCGGCCGGCGCGTGTTCGCCGACGGCCTGGGCCCGGACGGCATCACCATGGATGCCGAGGGCGCGGTCTGGGTCCAGACGGGCGGATTGTCGGTCGCCCGCATCGCCGAGGGCGGCACGGTCCTGCAACGGGTCGAACTACCCGAGCACCGGGCGCCGTTCGCGCTGATGCTCGGCGGCCAGGACCGGCGAACCCTGTTCATCTGCACCGCCGAGTGGCACCCGGCCGACGGCCACGTCGCCAACCTCGACCGCCTGGCCAACGGGCCCCGCACCGGGGAAATCCTCACCCTCCCAGTCGATGTACCCGGCACCGGCCGGCCGTGACAGCCGGCTTGGGCCGTTAAGGTTTCCTGGCTACCGCGCAGTAGAGCCAGCGGGAACCGTCGGAGTCGGCGAGCGCCGGGTCATAACACTGCCACAGTCCCACCCAGGTGATTTCCGGGCCGGTGCCTTCGTAGGGCGGGACGATCTCCAGATCGCCGAACATCACGCGGAACTCGTCCTTGCTGCGCGGAAACCAGCCACCGGTCATCCGACCGACCGACCGGACGGCCTCGGCCGCCAGGGGCGGCTTCTGATCGGCGGTCATGTGCGAGAGCACCACGTAGCTGCCGGGAACCACCGCGGACATGTAACGCGCGACGAGACCGGCCGGATCTTCCTCGTCCGGTATCAGGTGCAGCAGGCCCGTCATCAGGATCGCTACCGGCTGGCCGAAGTCGATCAGATGATTCGCTGCCAGGGCGGCCAGCACCTTGCTCACGTCACGGACGTCCGCGACCAGTGCGCGCACCCGGTCATCACCGGCCAGCCGGTACTCGCTGTGCCTGAGCACCAGAGGATCAATGTCCACATAGGCCACCCTGGCGTCCTTGGCGACACCGAACACGATCTCGTGGGTGCTGCCCGGAGTGGGCAGTCCGGACCCGAGGTCAATGAACTGCCGGATGCCGAGCTCGGCCAGGTACCTGGCCGCCCGCTGGTGAAAGCTTCGGTTAGCCCTGGCCGCGTCGGGCAGCTCAGGCGCGCGGCTCACCATCATCTGGCCCAGGTCCCGGTCGACCTGGTAATTGCTCGTACCGCCGAGCAGCCAGTCGTAGACCCGCGCAACGCTCGGAACCGAGCTGTCATCCCCTTGGCGCACTTGCGTATCCGGCATCAGACCTCCGTCACTCGCCAAAAGGCCAATCATCCTCTTCGCGGGCCGGGGTGGCATCCGGGCTTCGCGTGCTCTACTGCGGAGAGGCGGCCCTGGGGGCGGCCTTTCCGTTCACGTCGGGAGGCGGGAGTTCTCCGACTGCGGCGGCCGTCGAGTTCTTGAGCAGCTCGAGAATCGACAGGCCCTGGCCTACCAGGCCGGCAAGCAGTTCGTTGACGCCCTGCGCACCGTTCAGAACGGTCAGGTTGGAACCGGCGATGCCGCGCGATGCCGCCTCAACCAGCGCGGGCAACTGCTCGATGAGACGGCTGGCCGCAATGAGCTCCTGGTTACCCGCGCGGAGCGAGGTGGCCCTGGCCTCGTTCGCGTCGGCTTCACCTTGAGCCGTCGCCCTGTCGGCGTAGGCCGCCGCGTCGGCCTGCAACTTGGCCGCCTTGGCCTGGGCCTCGGCAATCGTGATGCTGCGGTAAGCCTCGACCTCGGCAGCGAGCTTGGCCCGGTCGCGGTCGGCCTCGGAGAGTACTTTCTGGCGGTAGGCGTCGGCTTCGGCGGCGAGCTTGGCCTGGTCGCGGTCGGCCTCAGCGATCGCGCGCCTGCGGTAAGCCTCGGCGTCAGCTGGGCGCCGTACCTCCGCCTCCAGGCGCTGCGCGGCCAGACCGGCCTGCCTGCTGGCGAGCGCGGTCTGCTGCTCGATGACCTCCTGGGACGCCTGGGCCGAGGCCAGCGGGCCGGACTGCGCGGCCCTTGACCTGGCCTGCTCGGTCTCAGCCAGGAAGCCGGCCTTCTTGATCTCGGTGTCCCGCTCGTACTGAGCCTTCATCGCGGCTACTTCAAGCTCACGCTGAGCGGCTTCCTGATCAGCCTGGGCCCGGGCGATGCGGGCGGCGCTAGCAACTGCCGCCGCATGCGGGGCGGCGAGATTATTGATGTAACCGGTACCGTCTTCGATCTCCTGGATCTCCAGGGCATCGACGACGATGCCGAGCTTCTCCATCTCGCCGTGGCTGCCGTCCTTGACCTCCTGGGCGACCCGGTCGCGCTCCCGGATTATCTGCTCGACCGTCAGGCCGCCGATGATCGACCGCAGGTGCCCGGCGAACACCCGTCCGACCAGCACTTCCATCTTGTCCTGCTCAGCCAGGAACCTGCGGGCCGCATTGGCGATCGAGACGGGATCGTCGCCGACCTTGAAAGCGGCGACGGCCCGGACATTGAGCTTTATCCCCTGCTGGGTAATGCAGTCTTCGACGATCTCCGCCTCGCGCAGGGCAAGGGAGAGCAGCCGGGCCTTCTGCTTGATCGGCAGGACCATGGCACCATGACCGGTGACGATCCGGAACTGCTCGGAGCCGTCCTTACGCCCCTTCGAACCGGAAATCAGCAGCGCCTCGTTCGGTGCTGGCACCCGCCACCAAAACATCTCGACTCCTCAGTGAGCACGCGTCCAGCCGGCCATCAAGCCGGCCGGGTGGAAAGCACGGAAACGAAAACCGACCGTGCTGACAGGCATTCGACGACGACCACGCGACTGTGCCTGGCGACTGGCTCGTCGGACCAGGCAGCGAATGCCTCCGAGCCGCCCCGCACCGGCAAGAGAACCTCACCCGGGCCATTCACAGGAATGGACACGGTCACCCTGCCGATGGCGCCCAGCAGGCTGTCCGACGATCCAGAAGACACCTCTGCCGCTTCCCCGATATGTACTGTGTTCTACGCCTATGAGCGTACGCCTCAACTCAGGCCATTCCGTTCACTGACGGCTTCGACTCGCACCGGGCGCTCGGGTGCCCGAGAACGCACCGGCCACCACCGGAGCGAGCCATCGCTCGAGCTGCTCCGCCGGCAACGCCGCCAGCTCCGCGCCGATGGGCGCGAGCGCCAGCCAGTTCAGCAGGCCCGCCGCGCACCGCGTGCGGAAGACCAGTTCCTGCTGGTCGACCCCGCGCTGGCTCGCCGCCAGCACGCGCAGCACATCGTGGCGTGACCGCTCGAACTTGGCCGCCAGCCGATCCCAGCGCTCGGGCGGATCGATCCCGGCCCGCGCCACCGTCCGCATGATCGCCAGATCCGGCCCGCCCGCCGCCAGCGCCCGCATCATCGGCCCGGCGAACGCGGCGGCCAGTTCCTCGACCGTCGAGGTGACGTCCAGTGACGCGACCGCCTCGATCTGCGCGTCCAGGTACTGTTCCAGCGCGTGCTCGATCGCCGCATCGCAGAGCGCCTTCAGCGACCCGAAGTGGTAGCTCACCGCCGAGACGTTCGCGCCGGCGCTGTCCGTGATCTCGCGGAGGCTCACGCCGTCCGGGCCGCGCAGCGCGAGCAGCTCGACCGCGGCGGCCAGCAATCCGTCCCGAGTGCGCTGGCCGGCTTCACGGCGCTGATCAGTGCGTTCCGTCACCATGGGCAGAACTCAAACAGCTGCTTGACTTTACCGTCAAGCCTGCGCTGCGCAGAATCACCAGAACCAGGTGATCGCCGCTCACCGGACTATCGCCCAGACTTGGCGCAGGCGCTGCAGGACAACGGAGGGATGAACGGCATGAGATCCGTACGCGTGGTGGGACTGGGCGGCTCGCTCAGGGAGACGTCGACCAGCCGGACCGCCCTGGAGGTCGCCCTGGAGGGAGCCGCCGCCAGCGGCGCCGAGATCGAGCTGGCCTGGGTCCGCGACCTTGGCCTGCCGCTCTACACCGACGAGCACGTGCCGCCGCCGGCCGCTCATCAGCTGGCCGAGACCTTGTACAACGCCGACGCGCTGATCTGGTCCAGCCCTACGTATCACGGGTCGGTAAGCGGCGCGTTCAAGAATGCGCTGGACTGGCTGATCCTGCTGGCCGAGAACGACCCGCCGTACCTGGCCAACAAGCCGATCGGCCTGGTCACGACGGCCGGCGGGGTGCAGGGGCTGCAGGCGATCAACACGATGGACTTCATCGCCAGGTCCCTGCGCGGCTGGAGCGTGCCGCTCGTCCTGCCGGTTGCCCAGTCCTGGCAGTCGTTCGACCCGGAGGGCCATCTTAAGGACGAGGCGGTCGCCGGCCAGCTGCGCAGGCTCGGCGCTGAGGTGGTCAGGGCCGCTCGCCAGTTCCAGGCCGAGGGCACCTGCGACTACGCCGAGGGCAGCGCTCCCTAGGCGCAGCCTCGGGAATTTCTGGCCCGGAACCCGCGCAAAATTTTCTCCAAATATTAGGAAGAAAGCTTTGCGCTGGCTGAGTGCCTGGCCAGAGCCCAGCCAGAGACGGCGACGCCAAGCCCGACGAGGATGGCGAATCCGAGCACGGTGTCGGGTGCGCTCGCGCCCAGGTCGAGGGCGACCCCGGCTCCGATCACCGGGACCGAGAGGCCCACGTAGAGCGCGATGAGCAGGTCCGACGTCATCGTGACGCGGCTTTCCGGCGGGCTTGCCTCGAGCACGATTCCGCTCGTTCCCTTGAAGACGGCGCCAGAACCCGCGCCGATCAGCGCGCCGGCGATCAGGAACAGCGCCAGGCTCGGCAAGGAAAGGCGCACGGAAACGACGAGCAGCACCAGGCCGGCGAGCAAGGAGATCGTTCCGACTGTGAGCACGCGCGACGCTGCCAGCCTGGTAGGAACGGTCAGCGGCTGCGTTACCCATTGCGCGAGGCCGCCGGCGACCAGCGGGCCGATGCCGAGCGCGCCGACGGTGACCGTGGTGCCGATGGTCCTGGCCCGGACGGGCGGGGCCGCCCATTTTGGTCCGGACCCAGCCCGGGTCGACGGCGTTGCTGAGTACTTCCGGCCAGAGGCGCGCGAAGGTAAGTGCGAGCGCGGTGACAAAGAGCTTGCTCTCGGAGTACGTACGATACTCGCGCGGCCGTCACGGATCGTGAGTCTCAGTCGCGTCTCTTCTTAGTCGCGTCTAAGCCGACCCGTATCCGATCAAATGCAATTAACATGCTTATCTCGCTCATTTCCCGCGCGGTCGGGTCCTTAGTGTTAGCAGCGCGGTCGCTCGTACTCAGGGCCTACCTACGGACTCGAAGGACGAGCATGAAACCCGTGGTGTCACCACTGCTCAGGTCAACCCGGCTGATCTTGCCCGCCGCCGCTCTGCTGGCCGCGTTGGGCGGCACTGCCGTAATCGCGACGCCCGCGCAGGCCGGGATCTCGACCGGCCCTGCCCGCAGCGCTCCGGCCAGGCCAGCCACTTCGGATGCCAAGCTCACCTGGCATCCGTTCAAGCTGCTGAACGGCTGGAAGTCAGCGACCGCCAAGAAACTCCTGACCGGGACTCCGGCGTGGGCACTCCAGAACGGCGTGGTGTACCTGCGGGGCGCGGTCAGGCGGCCGACCGCCGGCAACACGCCGTTCGCGTCGCTGCCGAAGCAGGCCAGGCCGGTCAGCAATCTGTATAACCAGGTGTTCAGCAAGGCGGACGTACCAGCGGTTCTCTTCATCGACACCGACGGCGCGATGACGGCCTACAACGGCAACGCTGACGCCTTCACCTCGCTTTCCGGGCTGTCCTACCCGACCGTCTCGGTCAAGTCGCACAAGTTCAAGCTGCTGAACGGCTGGCTGTCCAGCCAGCCGACCTACGAGACCGGCGACCCCTCCTATGCGATCAGCAAGGGGGTCGTGTACCTGTCAGGATCGATGCATACTGGCGGCACCTCGCCGCTCGCCTTCATTCTGCCCAAGGCCGCCCGGCCGGCTCATGCCCTGTTCATCTCGGTGTACACGGTCGATGGCAGCACCGGCGAAATTGAGATCGAGCCCCAGGGAGAAGTCGATATCTCTGGCGTCGGGTCGGCCGGGTACACCTCGCTGGCCACCATCTCGTTCCCGGTCGCGGCTACGAAGTGGCACAAGTTCAAGCTCACCTCGGGCTGGAAGCCGTTCACCAAATTCGGCAGTGCCGTCCCTGCCTACGCCGTCGTCAACGGCATCGTGTATCTCGACGGCGCGATGGACCAGGCTCCGGCGGGCACCGGCTTGTGGACGATACTCCCCGCCGCCACCCGGACCGTTCACGTGGTGGACATCGAGGTGCTGACGACCAGCGGATCCGTCGGCGCGCTCACCCTGACGTCAAATCCGGGAGTCGTCGGCAGCATGCCGGCCAGCAACGCCCAGACCATGACCTCGCTCGACGGCGTAGCCTACCCGCCGAGTTCCTAGCACTGACCCCGGCGTGCTCGTTGAGCCTGCGCGCCGACTCGATCAGCCTCGGGGAATCGACCTGCAGAGAACCGCAATATTTATATATAGAAAATTTGGCGTTAGCTTTTGACCTAGGAGCCATTCGCCAGCGTTGAGCGGATCTCGGTCTTCAGTACCTTGCCGACCGTGGATCTGGGCAGGTCGGGCCAGATCTCGACTTGCTTGGGCGCCTTGACGCTGCCGAGCCGTTTCTTGACGAAGGCCGTCAGCTCGTCGCCAGTGACCTGGTGGCCGGGCTGAAGCTGCACCACGGCGCAGACGCGCTCGCCCCACTTGTCGTCGGGCAGGCCGATGACCGCGCAGTCGCGGACGGCGTCGTGGGCCATGAGCGCCTGCTCGACCTCGGCGGAGTACACATTGAAACCGCCGGTGATGACCATGTCCTTGGCGCGGTCGACGATGTAGAGGTACCCGCTGTCGTCGAGATAGCCGATGTCGCCGGTGTGGTGCCAGCCGTGCGCAGACGCGGCGGCCGTGGCCTCGGGGTCGCGGTAGTAGCCGGCCATCACCAGCGAACTGCGGACTACGATCTCGCCGCGCTCGCCTCGGGGGAGCAGCGAGCCGTCTTCGCCCATGATCGCGACCGTGACCAGGGGCGCCGGGCGGCCGGCCGACGCCAGCCGCTCGGTGGCGATGGCGTTGTCGGCCCGGAAGTGGTCGCGGGGCGGGAGCGTGGAGATCATCATGGGCGCCTCGGTCTGGCCGAACAGCTGCGCCATGACCGGTCCGATGCGCCGCAGCGATTCCTCGAGCCGGGCCACCGACATGGGTGCGGCCCCGTACCAGAAGCATTGCAGCGACGATCGATTGGTAGCGTCCAGCCGCTCATGGCCCAGGACCATGTAGATCACAGTTGGCGGCAGGAAGGTGTGCGTGACTTGATGGCGCTCGATGTTGTCCAGGAAGGCGCCCACGTCCGCGGTCCGCATCACCACGATCTCGCCGCCGAGCGCGAGGATCGGGAAGCACAGCACGCCGGCCGCATGGGTGAGCGGAGCCAGGGCCAGGTAGACGGGCCGCCCTTCGAAGGGGTAGCTCATCAGCACGATGGCCGTCATGATCTCCAGGTTGGTCCCGGTGAGCATCACGCCCTTGGGCTTGCCGGTCGTCCCTCCGGTGCCGACGATCATGGCAAGGTCATCGGCGGGAGCGGTGTCGCGGTACTGGGTGCCGGCGTCGAGGAACTGCTGCCAGGTCAGGGCGCCGTCGGGTGCGCCGTCCAGGCACACGAGCGTGGCGAGCTCCGGCAGGTCGCCGCGTATCTGGTCGACGAGCCCGGTGAACTTCGCCTGGAACACCAGTGCCCGGCACTCAAAGAGGTCCAGCAGATCCCGGTTCTCGGCGGCTTCGTTGCGCGGGTTGACCGGGCACCAGACCGCGCCCAGCCGGCTGATCGCGAACACGGTGGTGAAGGCGACCGGGTCGTTGGCGGACAGGATCGCGACCTTGTCGCCTGGGCCCACGCCCTGCCCCGCAAGGGCCGCCGCGATGCGGGAGCTGAGCTCCCGCACCTCGGCGTAGGTGCGGACTTCCTGATCAGTGGTCAGGCACGGCGCATCCGGGTCGGGGGACGCGCCCTTGTCCAGGTAGTCGACGAGCCGCACTGGTCCTCAGCTCTCGCGGGTGAGAACTGGCTGAGAGACCAGGCCGAAGCCGCGCAGCACCCCCAGCAGCTCCCGATGGCCGAAGGCCTGGCAGCCCGAGGCGAATCCGGCGCGCTTGGGCGGCTGCTGGAGCAGCGCGTAGGCGCCGTAGGCCTGCAGAGCCCCGGTCTGCTTGTAGTTCTGGTTGCCGTGGATCACGCAGTGGGCGCGACCCAGCGGACCTGAGGCGTGGACTGAGTCCAGCGACTTGTTCAGCCGCGGATTCTCCCGCGGTGGCATCTGGCTCATGACCTGCGACGCGGTCGCCACCAGGGCCGCGTACTGCTCGTCGGGGTCCATGTCCTTGGTGGCCTCGACGGCTGCGGCGACGATCTGCGGCACGCCTTGCATGAGCGGCTTGTTGAAGACGCCGCCGAGTGCCTTGACATTCGCCACTCGCGGATCCCGGCGATACCAGACGGGATGTGACGTGCCGCCCCACGGCAACGCCAGGGCAAGTTCGTGTTGTCCGGGAATCGCGAGCTGGTAGAGCCCGGCGTCCGGATCCCAAGGCTGATACTGGTTCTGCTCCAGGTAGTAGGCACCGGCCAGCGCGGCGTTGACCAGGATCGTCAGGGTGGAGGCGACCGTCGGGCTGCCGCCCCAGAAGACCGCGATGTCGAGGGTGTCCAGACCGGCGGCCTCCAGGCACAACTCGGCTGCGATCTCGCCGGTCGTGTACATCTGGGCGACGCCGGGAGCGAGCAGCAGGCCGGCGGCGGCGAAGTCAGCGCCGTACTTTTCATCGCAGGTGACCAGCCAGTCCTGCTCGCCGGTGGTGTCGAGATAGTGCGTGCCCGTGGCCAGGCAGGCCTCCACGACCTCCGGTCCGAGCGTGCGGAACGGCCCGACGGTGTTGCAGACCACGGAGGCGCTGGCAAACAGGTCCCGCAGCGCGGCCGGGTCGTGTCCGGCTTGAACGACCTCGTAGTCGGCGGTCTCGATGCCGGCCACGCGGGATTCCATCGAGGACTTGAGCCGGCCCTCATCTCGGCCGGCGGCTACGAACGGGACGTTGTACTCGCGCAGGTACTCACAAACCAGTCGGCCGGTGTAGCCGGAGGCTCCGTAGACGATGACGGGCTTACCTGATGCTGGCTTGGCTGGCATGTTCACATCCCCATTCCGCCGTCGACCGGAAGCCCGACGCCGTTGACAAATCGCGAAGCGTCCGAGGCGAGGAACACGACCGCGTCGGCCATGTCCTCGACCGTGCCCAGCCGGCCAGAGGGAGTGAGCTCGATCACGGCGCCCACGGCTTCCTCGGGCGAGCCGAACAGCCCTAGCCGGGCCACGTCATTGGCCAGCCCGGCGCCCATGGCAGTCGGCACCAGTCCCGGATAGATGCAATTGACGCGGACCCCGTAACCGAGCTTGCCCGACTCCATCGCGGCCACGCGGGTGAGCCGGTCGACGCCGGATTTGGTTGCGGAGTAGACGGCGATGCCGGGGAAGGCAATCGCGGCCGCCACTGACGCGACGTTAATGACCGTCCCGCCCGCGCCCGCCGCACCGCCGGGCCGCATGACGCGGAAAGCGTGCTTGATGCCGAGCGCCGTGCCCAGGAGGTTGACCTCGAGCTGCTTGCGCGCCGCGGCCGGGTCCAGGTCCACCAGCAGGCTGGTGATCTCGACCCCGGCGTTGTTGATGACGACGTCCAGGCCACCGAGGCGATCGACCGCCTCGGCGGTGGCGGACTCCCAGTTCGCGTCGTCGGTGGTGTCGAGGTGGACGAACGCGCCCCCGAGCGATCCGGCCACCTTCGTTCCAACGTCGTCCTGCAGATCGGCGATGACGACGGCCGCCCCGGCGGCGGCCAGGGCACGGGCCATCCCCTCGCCGAGACCTTGCGCGCCTCCGGTTACCAGCGCTTTGCGGCCAGTGAGGTCGAGATTGGTCATCGACGGTCCCCCTCGATTCGGTTCGGCGCGTGCTCGCGTGCTCTTCGCGTGGTCACAACCTAGGCGGGAACCCTTGACGCGTGTCAAGTTTTTCCTTGACATTCGTCCAGAAAAATCTTGGCGGCTGTCTAGATTGCCGAAGGGATCGCTTATGGTTAAGGCCGAGCAGAAGCTGGCGGGCAGGGCTGGCGGGCAAGAGCACCGCAGGAGGGGTGATGGCCGGGGTCAAGCAGGCGCGGGTCGCGCCCGTCGACAAGCACGATAGACGTCGCGGTGAACTGGCCGAGTCGGCTCTGCGCACCCTCGGTGAGCTCGGTTACGCCCGCACCAGCCTGCGCGAGATCGCGAACAATTCCGAGTTCAGCCATGGCGTCGTGCACTATTACTTCGCTGACAAGCTCGAGCTGATCGTCTACTGCGTCCGGTACTACAAGGCCCGCTGCGTCACCCGCTACGACGATGTCATCGCCGGTGCCACCTCGGCCGGCGGCTTGGTCGAGGCCTTCGCGGCCAAGCTGGCCGAGACCATCCGCGACGAGGGACCGATGCACAGCCTCTGGTACGACCTGCGGTCGCAATCCATGTTCGAGCCGGGACTGCGTGAAGCCGTCACGCTCATCGACCAGACGCTGGAGCAGATGATCTGGCGAGTGATCAGCCGGTATGCCGACCTCGCCGGGCAGGATATCCGGCTCGGCGCGGCGGCCTCTTACGCGATGCTGGACGGCCTTTTCCAGCAGGCCCTGCTCGGTCATGTGGCCGGTCGCGCGAACGCGCTGACTGAGCTGTGTCAGCAGGTCCGCGAAATAATGCCGCTCATGCTGACCGCCGGGCGTGCGGCCAGTCGTTCCGGCTAGCGGTCAGGGCAGGCCGCGGACGTCGATGGTCTGGACTCGGTCGGACTGGAAGTCACCGACGAGCAAAGTGTGGGCGTGCGGGATCAGGCCGAGCAGCGCCCGGCGGCCGGCGAGTGCCGCCCGGACGTTGAGCACGGCCAGGTTCGCCGTGGCTCCTTTCGCCTGGAAGCGGTTGGAGTCGGCGACGACGATCCGGGTGCCGTTGCCTGCCAGCACCAGGCCTACCGGGGCGGCACCGACCCGCACCTTGGCCACCTGGGCGCGGCCAGGGTGATGCAGCAGCCTGGCCGCCGAGAAACCGAGCACGGCATCGCTGCCCCGGGCGCAGACCCGTAACTGGCGCTGGCCGGCCAGATGCAGGCGCCTAGTCCGCCGGCAACTAATACAAATATGAGCGCATCCCGCCATTTCGCCATTGCATTGTGACAGCAGATGCCATCTCGCCGGTATAGCGGCTGCGCAACGAACTGGCTACGAAAGGTGCAGAGTTGGCTTCGTTGCGTCGATCATGTGAGGTATGGGACCGATGCGCGCGATGGCAATCGCCGCAGGTAGTTGCGTCCTGGTTGCGGCCTGTTCGTCGACTTCGTCGACCGGGCACTCGTCGGTGCCCGCGCCGGTCCCGGTGTCGTCGTCGAGCGGCAGCGACGCGGTCCAGCAGTACCTCAGCGCCGTCAATGCGCTCTGCGACGGGCTGGAGCAGAAGATCGTCGCGCTGAACGGCGGCAAGTTCGACATCCCGCTGAAGGACTACCTGGCCCAGCTCCCCCGGCACACCAAGCTGATCGCCGACTTCGATCGCCAGCTCGCTGCGATCGTCGTGCCCCAGGCCGCGGCGGGCAAGGCGCGGGCACTTGCCTCCTACATCGCATTCGCCGACAAACTCGACGCGGCGCGGCTGCGGGCCGCCCGGCAGGGTGCTGCCGCGTATCAGCGCGAGATCAATGCCGAGAAGTCCGCGGCAAACGACCCGTCCATCGCCGCCCGGGACGCCGCCGGGTTCAGCGAGTCGTGCAACGCGCGCTGATCCGCAATCGCCCTGCATGATCACGAAGAGTTCGCCGCGCATTTCGGCCCAAAAACGCGGCAAAGTCTTCGTCATCCGAAAAGTCTTCGTCGAACCCCGGGGACCGCGTGATCACGTTCCGATCAACGCGCGTCGGCGCGGTGCGGTAGCTTCCAGCCGGGGCGGACGAAGTGGCAGGTGTAGCCGGCCGGGTAGCGCTCCAGGTAGTCCTGGTGCTCGGGTTCGGCTTCCCAGAAGGGCCCGGCGGGCGTTACTTCGGTGACGACCTTGCCTGGCCACAGGCCGGAGGCCTCGACGTCGGCGATCGTGTCCTCGGCGGTCTGCTTCTGGGCCTCGGTGAGGTAGAAGATGGCCGAACGGTAGCTCGTCCCGATGTCGTTGCCCTGCCGGTCCAGGGTGGTCGGGTCGTGGACCTGGAAGAAGAACTCCAAGAGGTCGCGGTAGGAGGTCCGATCCGGGTCGTAGGTGATCTCGATGGCCTCGGCGTGGCCGTGGTGATTGCCGTAGGTCGCGTTCGGCACGTCGCCGCCGGTGTAACCGACCCTGGTCGAAATCACGCCGGGGCGCTTGCGGATCAAGTCCTGCATGCCCCAGAAACAGCCTCCGGCGAGGATGGCCTTCTCTGTTGTCATGATGCACTCCCGGTGTCGTGTCAGGCTCAGGATGCCCGGGCAGGCACGCCCTCAAGGCCTTCGCCCTTCCAGGATAGCTGTGCGGCTCCCACCGGCTCCCCGGCCTGGCGGGCAGGTCGCGGGCGGGGTGCTGGTGCGCGAGACAGCGGCCAGTCGGTCGGCGTCCGCAGCCAGCGGCTGACGGCAGGCCGGTCGAGCAGGAGCGTCAGGGCGCAGACCGTCCCGGTTCCGAGGGCGGCGCCTCCGATGGTGTCTGTGAAGAAGTGCCACCGCAGGCCGATGACCGCGACGGCGACTCCGCAGGCGGCCACGACTCCGGCGGCCGGGACCAGCAGGCTCGCCCGACCGCGGAGGAGGGGTTGCGGCGGCAGGACAAGGAGCACTGTCAGCATCGCGATCAGCGCGAGGATCGAGGTGACGTGCCCGCTCGGATAGGCGAGATCACCTCGGTGGACCAGTGGCTTGGCCAGCGAATCGCACAGCGCTGACGCGACCGGCACGGCCGTCGCCGCGAGGATGGCGCCCTTCAGCCTGCCGGTCAGCAGGCAGGCCACCACCATGATCAGGCTCGTGCCGCCGGCCGGACCGACCGTAGCCAGGGCCGCGAGCCAGCTCAGCAGGCTTTTATGACCGCTGGCCGAGCGAACCACCCACGAGTCGATCGCCCTATCCAGCCCGTCCAGCCGGGACTGGTGCGCGACCAGCACCCCGAGCACAACCAGCAGCACCGTGCAGCAGGCAAGCAGCATCGCTGTCCAGCGCCAGAGCCGGCCGTCCAGCAGTGGGTGGGCAGGCTCCGGGAGCATCCCGCCACTGTATGTGCGGGCACGCCGCGCGGTGCCCGGCCTGCCCGCTGTCTGCTCCTGGCCAGGCGGACGGCGAGTGCATCTGCGTGAGCCGGGTGAACCACGGCACGATCGGGGCGGTGCCGGCGACGTCGGGAGCCGTATTGCCGCGAGCCCTGTTTGACTGGCGCACCGAGGCTTACAAACGGGGCGTGCAGCCTTCGGGCGGGGCGATCACTACCCCAGCGTCAGTGCTGATGCCAGAATCGTGCACCATCTCAAGTCGCATCATTCACGCAGATACTCATTGATCACGCTCGCCCCAGAAGAGGGCACCCTGATCATTTTCGGAACGGATGAATATGCTGATTCATCAGGAATGGCAAGGATGAATATGCGCATTCATCTTTCGGACTCACATCTGAATAGTCGTCAAATGCCGGTTAAGCCCGTTAGTGCTGCAGCAGTTCGTGGCACAAGCCCGGCGGGCGTCAGCGTAACCGGCGAGCGACCACCTCGACAGCCGCATTCGCCCCACCACCAGCCGGGCGCCGGTCAGGCGCCGGTCCTTCCAGGCGGTCACGATCACCGTGCGGCCGCGATCAGCAGCAGGTCCGCTCCGCTGTAGTAGCTTCCCAGGAAGGAACCCGGACGGGCGCGCTGTCGTTCTGTTCGATCGCGACGGTCGACCGAGGGTTCGGCGGTACTCCCGGCAACCATTTAGGCGGTCGAGGTACTTGAATCAGTGGGGTACAGGAAGGGGCGTGCTTGACGGTTTCCGAGGAGCAGTTCGACGGGTTCGTCCATGCGGCGGGCCCGGCGTTGCTGCGCGCTGCCCGATTGCTCGTTGGTGACTGGCCTGGCGCCGAGGACCTGGTGCAGACGGCGTTCGAGAAGACCTGGCCGAAGTGGGACAGGCTGTGTGATGACAAGCAACGCCTGGCCTACCTGCATCGCGTGCTGACAAACGCCTTCTTGCGTGGCCGGCGCCGCAAGTGGATCGGTGAAATCGCCACCGGCGAAATGCCGCACCGTGCCGCTGACGATGAGACCGACGCACTGCTACTGCGCACCAGCGTCCTGGCCGCGGTGCGCAGGCTGCCGCCGCGGCAGCGCGCCGTGATCGCGCTGCGCTATCTGGCTGACCTGACCGAGGCGCAGACCGCGGCCGCGATGGGCTGTTCGACCGGCACCGTGAAGGGCTACTCCGCTCGCGCGCTGGCCGCGTTGCGCGCCGACCCGGCGGTGGCCGAACTGTTCGCCGAGGAGAGCATGCCATGACTGACTTCGATGACCGCCTGGCCCGGGTGCTGCACGACGCGGTGCCCGCGCCGCCGCACGAACTGGAACCGAGCGCAATCCGGGCCAGCGCCAGCAGGCACGAGCGCCGGAAGCATCGGCTCGCGCCCGCGATCGCCGCTGTGGCCGTAGCGGCGGTTGCGATCGGCGTTCCTCTCGCCGTGCACCAGCTAGGCGCGCCACAGCGGCGTAGCTCGTCGCCCCGCGCAGTGACGGCGCCCCGGCCCGTGCCGTCGCCCCCGGCCGGGTTCACCGCCAATGAGTTCCGGATGGCCCCGTCCGGAGTCATAGTGATGGGCGGGCCTCCCGTCCGCCGGGCCGCCTGCACACTGAAGCAGATCAGTGCGACCGCGGCCACCCGCCGGACCGGCGGCGGTGTACTCGGCGTAATCCGCCTCGTCGGTGCCGTCATCAGCCGCCAGGCCGGGCTGGCCGAGCGATGTACCCTGCCGATCGTGCGAGGTCCCACCGCACTGACCGGCCCAGACGGCCGGGTTCTGAAGGTAGCGCGGTCCGGCGGAGATCCGACCAGCCGGCCGGCCAATCCGCGCCCGGACATAGCGGTCAACAACGGCAATGCGATCTGGGGGTTCGCCTGGCTCGGTTCCTACTGCGGCGCCCCGGCCAGCGCGATTGAGATCCCGCTCGACCAGGCCGGCGAAGCCTCGCCGCACGTCTCGCTGCTCGTCCCGCTGCACGGCCCGCAGCCGGCCTGCGAGCCGGCGGGAGGGGCTTCGACGCTGATCGACGGCGTCGCCGGTGCTCCGGGCGAACCGGTTCAGCCGGCCCGGCCAGAATACTCGAGCCTGCGGCTCACCGGACAGATCAAGCCGGGCACCACGAGCGGTCAACTCGCACCCATCGACCTCACGTTGCGCACCATCGGCCGCGTCCCGGTCACCCTCGACCCCTGCCCCGCGTACGCCGGGCGAGACGACGCTACCGCCCGCTCCGGCGGCTTCGGCGATCCCATCAGGTCCGGTTACCTTCCCTGCACCAGGCGGGCAGTCGTGATTCGTCCTGGCCACCCGCTGCGCTGGACCATCCCGGCGACCAGCCTGCTGCAGACTCCGGGCACCGGAGCGATCCCCGGCTCGACCGTCTACGTCCAGCTCGGCATCGCCGGCGTACTACCCCTGCGCCTCAAAACAAGCGCCGGTCGGTAGGAGCGAGCGCGGGCGGTCAGCTCAGCCCGGCACCCGAGCGCGCGCTACCTCAGGTAGGACCAGCAGAACTCACCGGTCCGCGCGGAGACGACTACCGCAGACTGGCGGTCGGATTAGCTTCCGTTCCCGTCGTCTCGACTGGCCGGACCTCCTGTAGCCGGTCGACCCTGGCCAGCGAGGGAAAGAGGCGACCCCACGCCAGGGCGATGCCGATAGTGATCACGCCGCCGCCAACGACGGCAGGTACGGTACCAACTAGCGATGCGGCCAGGCCGGACTCGAACGCGCCGAGTTGATTGGACGCGCTGACGAACACCATTTCCACCGCTGACACGCGGCCGCGGAGCCGGTCTGGTGTCGCCAGAGCGGACGTCGTTGACCTGATGTTCATGCTGAACATGTCGGCGAACCCCCCGACGGCCAGCATGATCAGCGACAGCCAGAAGACCCTGGACAGGCCGAACACGACAATGCTCGCACCGTAGATCCCGACCACGACCAGCAGCAGCCGTCCGGCCCTTCGGAGCAGTGGCCGCCGGGTGATTAGTGCTGCCGCAAGAAGGGCTCCCACCGCCGGCGCGGCCCGCAGGATACCCAGCCCCTCCGGACCTGCATGCAGGATCGACCGGGCGAAGACCGGCAGCAGCGCCACGGCCCCGCCGAAAAGGACGGCGAGCAGGTCGAGCAGAATCGCGCCAAGCAGAATCTGAGTCCGGCGCACGAACTGAAGGCCCTCAAGGACACTGCCGAACCCTGGTGCGGACGGCAAGTCCGATCGGCCCGGCTGAGCTGCCGGCCGGGCGGTGATCATGACAACGGCCGCCGAGGCGAGGAGGCACAGGGCCGCCGCGAGCAGGTACACCAGCACGGGCGACACACCGTAGAGCACGCCCCCGAGAGCCGGGCCGAGCACCATGGCGGACTGGCCCGCGATCGACCGCAGGGTCATGGCACTTGGCAGCAGGTCGGCAGCGACAAGAGTCGGCGGCATGGCCCGCGCTGCCGGAGTTCCGGTCGCCATGACCACGCCTGCTCCGGCCGCGAGCGCCAGGTAAGGCAATACCGAGGTCACCGCTGAGGCACTCAGCGCCGCCAGGCCTAGGCCAACCGCTGCTCCCGCCACCAGCGCCAGCGCGAACACCAGCCGACGCGGCAGTCGGTCTGCTAGATGCCCGGCCGGGATGGCCAGCACAAACATAGGCACGAACTCGGCCAGGCCGATCCAGCCGAGGTCGAGCGGACTGTTGTGCTGCGCGTAAACCTCCCAGCCGATGGCCACCTCGAGCATCTGCAGGCTCATATTCATGCCGAGGGACCCGAGCCACCAGAGCCGGAAATCGCGGTTCTCGAGCGCCGGGCCGAGATGAGCCAGCCGGGGCCGCTTCATGCTGCCTGCCGACGCTGCGGCACCTGACGCTGAATCCTGACCTCCGAGGGCACCAGAAAGACCGATTAAGCCCAGTATCGCCGACGAGCAGCATCCGGATCTGCCACGCAGCGTTCTCGGCCGGCCCCCGGGGCGGGTCGGGCAGATGAATGCGCATTTTCATCCTCGGAAAACCTGATGAAACCGCATATTCATCTGTTTCCAGAGAGGATCACCCTGGCCCGGGTTGAGGCGGGCGTGGCCAGGTGGCATTCATGTGAAGGATGTGACCTGAGAGGCTCATGACTGTGGCTTCCGGCCTGGCGCCAGGCCTGCAACTGCGCGTTCACCGTCCGCGAGGGAGGTGCAGCACGCCGGGGATGAGCAGGCGGGTGCCGAGGACCAGTGCGGCGGCGCATGCGAGCGCGAAGACTGCGACGCCGCCTGGATCGCGGCGGTGGCGAGCCAGGTGCCTCCGGCTGCGGAAGAGGAACGCGCGCGTCCTGGCCTGTTTCCGTGACCATGCCACGCCGCTACCCCCGGGTATCGCCTGGCAACCCCGGGTCCGTAGCAGCCTGGGAAAGCTAGCCGGTAACTCGCAGTGACTTGGCATTGGAATAGCCGAACTGAAGGTAACCGGCCAGATCGGCGGCTACCGCCCGGTACCTGAACGTGCCGTCCGACTTGCCCTTGATCGTGAAGCTGAACGACCCGCCGCTCTTTTCGTGGGTGGTGGCAACCTTGAACCAGTTGCCTGATTTCCCTTGAACTTGCAACGTGATCAGGCGGCCAGTGGCGGCTGGGTTGCCCTTGCCTGAGCCGATCGTCGACTTGCCTTTCTTGATGTTCGACAACTTCAGGTTGAAGCTCACCGACTGGGTGCCGAGCACCGGGTACCCCCACGCGGGATCGGTGCCGAGGACGAGCCCGCTGCCATGCGAGTCGAGTGCGGCGGCGAACCCATTGTTCTGGATCGCGTCACCGAGGTCGACCGGGGCGTCCCACTTCGTGCCGTTACTAGTCGTGTACTCGAGCAGATCGTAAATTGGATGAGCGAGCCCGCGCTCGCTGAAGACATGGACCGCTCCGCTGGGGTCCTGGTCAACCGCGAACCACTCAGGACCGCCGCCCGAGGTACCGGGAACGTTGTGCGGCGCGCCGAATTTAGTGCCGTTGAACAGGCGCACCCTTACCCAGTTTTTCCCGCCCGTCTCTTCCGTGAGCAGCGCGCGCCCAGATACCCCGATCAGTTGCTCACCGCTAAAGGTGGCCACCTTAGCGAACGAGCCAGCGGTAGTGAAAGGACTGGCCTTCGGATTCGCGTATTCTACGTACGTCGTGTACCCGGTCTTGCCGAGAAAGTCTGAGGCGACGAGAACTCCGCCGTGGTCATTGCTGATGCCGACATCGAACGCTTCTTTAGCTTGCGCGGTCACGACTGGCCCGTTGCTCTCCAGGCTCGGCTTGACCTGAACACTCTGTACCTGAGCGCCCGAACCGTCGTTGCCCGAAATGAACAGCAGGTCGTTGCCCACGAGGGCCGCCGAGCTGACGCCGAGGTCTCCTACTCTGACCGGTGCACTGAAGCTCCTGCCGCCATCAGTCGACGAGTAAACCACGTCACCGCCGGCCGCGTTGTTATCGCAGCACGCGTCCTGCAAGACGATTACGTGGTTGGCCGAGGTCACGAATACCTGAGGCGTCCCGAACGTGTCATCGGCGCTCAGCGGGGTGAGCACGACCTTCTGCGAGCACTTGCGCTCGCCGCGATTGAGCAGGCAGACCAGCGTCTTGCCCTTGCCGGCTTTTATGTCATAGGCAGCGATCAGGCTGCCGTTCGGCTCGAGGGCAACGGACCCCGGCGATGTCGCCGGGCCGATGCTGAACGGCTGGAGCTCAGGCTGGGGATCACCCTTGACGCCGCTTTCGGGGCTCGCCATCGCAGCGCCGGTCAGCGCCGTCATCATGCAGAACGCGCTGACGGCGCTGAGGACAAAGCCAGAACGCCGGCTGGGTTTCCCTTGGTTGCTCATTTGCCGAGAGTATGCCAACGGCCTTGGCCACTTTCAGCCGGCCGGACTTCGATCTCGCTCAAGAGCGCAACGCCGATTTTCAGTTGATCGCACGGATTACGGGCGGAGACCAAGAACCGTCAAGTACCTGTGCCTCGGGGTCGTACACGCGAAGCACGAGGCTGAAGGCACCCTTGGGGGCCGGCAGCCAGTTCAAGTCCGACTCTCTGGGATGGCTGGCCGACATGACGATGGTGAGTGAGCCGTCGGCGCCTCGTAGGAGGCCAGGTGTTTGGTCTCCGATTGAGTAGCGGTCGATCGGGTTGGCCACAAGAAATCCGGCGGAGTTATAGAGCGTGATCGACCAGAAGCCGTCGGATCCATGAGGCGGAAGGTCGCCCGCTGGGAACCGGATCTCGTAGCTGTGGGTTCCGGCCAGCGGAGTAGTAGTCGTCCCCGACCGGGCGTGGCCGGCACCGAAGTAGACGGCTTGGGCCGGGACCTGCATACCGATCGTCTTCTCGGCCACGAGTGCGCGCCCCAGGTAGTCGGTCCCATACGTTCCCAACACGGCACTGCGGGTATATCCGGTCCAGATTGCGGCGGAGCCTTTGGCGGCAGCTCTGGCCAGAAGGCTGGCCCCAAGGCTCAGTGCCGTGAGATATCCGGCTGCGTTACCCGAGTTGGTGGCCCCAGGCGTTCGCCCCGGACCAATACCGGCAGCAGCCATCGCCCGGATCACCGGGCCGTCAGCGGCAGCGGGCGGATCGGCAGCCATGTCTTTTCCGAGCGCTCTTAGGAACCCAAGCGATCTCGGTGACGGTAGTGCCGGTGCCGGGCAGGCCAGAGTGCTCGGCCCGCCGGCCGACCCCGAGCCGTGGCCGGACAGTGCGGTGAGCGAGTACTGCGCTTCCAGGTCCACTGCCGCAAGGAGGTCAGCTGGTCCCTTCACCTGGGTCCGTCCGAGCAGCCACGCGTCCGGCGTGGGGACATCTATGCGGACGACGCCTTTCGGGATGGTGCCGTGCCAGCCAGGACCGACGAACGCAAAGGTGCCACCATGACCGCCGTCGGTAAGCACGCCTACGTTCGCGATCGTGTTGGTGTACAGGTCGAGCAACTGGAAACTGACGTAGCGTCTGCTCACCGACGGAACGCTGAGAAGCTGAGGCCCTGCGCGCAGGTCGAGAAACGCAGTCGAGTAGAGGGTGTCGTCGTTCGGGTACGTCACCAAGTTCGAGTCCGGGCCGCTTAGCGTCGTCACATTATCGAGGACGTTTACCCTGATCTGGCAGGCCAGAAGATCCCGCAGATGGCTCGTGATCAGCAGGGGCAGTCCCCAGACCTCGGCATCGACGGTGCCCGCGCACAATGCGATGTCGGCCGCGCCTGCTCTCCGGCAGGCAACCCTCGCTTCGCCCAGCAACGCAGGGCGGGCACTGACCGGACCCTGCGGCTGGATCAGCTTCCGGGCACTCAGGGAAACTGTAGTCAACCCCGAGTACAACGAGGAAGAAGATATTCATCGCATACTGGTCCGGCACGGTGGACCGCACGGCCGTAACCTGACGCCCACGCAATACCAGAAAGAGGCGGAAATGAATATCCCTGGACTGTCCGAGCGAACCGCGCAGCGGCTGCTAGCTGGGGTCGGAGCTATCGCTATCACTGCCGCCTTGTCCGGTGCCGCGCTCGCGGCTGATACGACGCCGGCAATTACCGCGGCTAGCACGGTGATCAAGGGATGCTTCAACGCCACGTCCGGAGCGCTCCGCGTGCTCACGTCGCATGGCAAGACCTGCGGATCCGAGCATGCGATCTCGTGGAACCAGGCGGGCAACGGATACGCGTTCACCACGACGAAGGGCACCCTCAACAAATACAGCCTGGCGGAATCGGACGGCACCGTGCTGACCAAGGCCGGCACCTATTTCGTCAACGTCGCCGCGAAGCTGAATATCGCGACGTACACCACCGGCGGCGCTGGATTCTGTGCCCTGGACCTGGTGCACGGGACGACCGGGACCAAATTCGTCTTCGAGATCTTCTCGCCATGGAGCTATCCAGCGCCTGCACTGAATATCGAGAACACGTACCCGTACGGCTCAGGCGGGATGATCCGGGTAACAGCGAAGCAGGCCGGATTCCAGCTCGGGCTCTTCTGCCTTGACAATTCGTTCACGATCGTCCCGGTCAAATCGGCCACCTGGATCGTCTCCCCGGTCAGCGCGTCGTCGTCATCCAAGGCCGCGATCGGCCACAGCACCGTAGGCCCGGCCGGATTCCGTCCGAAGCCGGCGCTCAAGCCGGGCCCGCATTAGCGTGGATCTGAGATGGCAATCGGTGAGAAACTGTGCGCGTCTGCTCATCAGATCCGCTGGGGTTTCTGACTCCAGCAGCTAGAGCTGTTGTCCGTGAAGCGGCCAGGATTCATCTGGAACAGCGAGGCGACGCATGGCCGAGTTCACGACCAGAGACGGAACCCAGATCTTCCTCAAGGACTGGGGCGCCGGCCGGCCAGTCGTTCGGCGAACCGCTCGGAGTTCTACCGAGCCGTACCGTCCGGGCCGTTCTACAACTTCGACCAGCCGGGCGTGACGGCGTCGGAGGCGATCATCGCAAACTGGTGGCGTCAGGGCATGATGGGAAGCGCGAAGGGTCAGTACG
>DASYAT010000290.1:0-1938 GCA_036501205.1 Streptosporangiaceae bacterium
CACACGCGGGAGATCGTCGAGGGATTGCTGGGGCTGACGCACGAGGAGCTTCGCGCCGGCTTTGACGAAGGGATTTTCTGGCCGACAAGGCGCTCCCGCTTCCCCTACCAGGAGGAGATGCTCAGGTGACCGACGCCTCACCCCAGCCGAACCCCTTGCCCGGTCCGTTGGCCGGCCTGCGCGTCCTGGAACTCGCCGACGAGACCGGCCAATTCTGCGGGAAGCTGCTCGGCGATTTCGGCGCCGACATCATCAAGATCGAGCCGCCCGGCGGCGAGCCGTGTCGGCGCATCGGGCCGTTCGTGGACGACGTCCCGCACCCGGAGCGCAGCCTGTCGTTCTGGTACTACAACACGTCGAAACGCGGCATCACGCTCGACATCCACAAGGCCGACGGGCGCGACCTGTTCGGGCGGCTGGCGGCGACGGCCGATGTCGTTCTGGAAACCTTTCGGCCGGGCCATCTGTCGTCGCTCGGCTGCGACTACGAGACGCTGAGCGGGCAGAACCCCGGTCTGATCCTGTGTGCCCTGACCCCGTTCGGCCAGACCGGCCCGTGGCGGGACTATCTGTCGTCGGACCTCCTGCACATGGCGGCGGGTGGCGAGATGGCGTCGTCCGGATATGATGAGACGGACGCGCCGAACGCGCCGCCGATCGCTCCGGGCGGCGGCAACGCCTGGCACATGGGCTGCCATTTCGCCTACATGGCGATCGTGGCCGCGCTCGTGCATCGGACCGTCTCGGGGCGCGGCCAATACATCGACGCGTCGATCCACGAGGCCTGCGCGCTGACCACGGAAGGCGCCATCGCCAACTACATCTACCGCGGCGAGGTGCTCCAGCGTCACACCGGACGCCACCACGCCGCCGGACCGATCCCGCGCACCCAGTTCCGCGCCGGCGACGGCAACTACGTCTGCGCGCTGGTCGGTGGCCGGCTCGTTCCCAGGTACATAACCGAATTGGCCGATCTGCTCGACACAAACGGCATGGCCGGCGATCTTCGCGACCCGAAATACCAGGACCAGGCGGTCATCACCGCCCACACCCCGCATATCATCGACGATCTGGTCGCCCGCTTTATCGCCAGCCTGCCGGCCGAGGAAATCTATCACCGGGCCCAGGACCGCGGCTTTACCTGGGGTGCGGTCCGGGCGCCGGAGCAGCTGCTCGACGACCCGCATTTGTCAGACCGCGGCTTCTGGAAAGAGGTCGCACACCCGGAACTCGGCCGCAGCTTTACCTACCCGGGCGAGGCGGCGATCTACAACGGCTCGCCCTGGCGGATCTCGCGGCGAGCGCCGCTGATCGGCGAACACAACGTAGAGATCTTGTGCGGCGAACTGGGGCTTTCGCGAGGCGAGCTATCGGTACTCGCCGAGAGTCTAGAGCGAATTCTGGGGCGATTGAATCAAAAGGGGATTCTCAAGGCGGTGTAAATGAGCGATTCTGTGGGCATCGCTGATGGGGGGATGAGCGATGGCCAAGCCATGTTCGCAGGATTTGCGGGAGCGTGTGATTGAGGCGGTGGGGGCTGGGTCGACGCGGCGAGCGGCGGCCGAGCGTTTTGCGGTGAGTGCGGCATCGGCAGTGCGGTGGGTACAGCGCTGGCGGGAGAGTGGGAGTGCTGCGGCGAAGCGGGGCCAGGGCAGCCGGTCGAGGTTGGATGATCATGCCGAGGTGCTGCTGGCGCTGGTTGCCGAGCATCCGGACGCGACCTTGGACGAGATCGGCGGTTTTCTGCGCGAGCGGGAGATCAGCGCGCGGCGGACGGCGATCTGGCGATTTTTTGATCGGCGCGGGATCAGCTTTAAAAAAAATCGTGCACGCCAGCGAGCAGGAGCGGGCGGACGTGGCCGAGGCGCGGCGAGAGTGGCGCGAGAACCAGCCCTCGTTTGACCCGAGCCGGCTTGTGTTCATCGACGAGACTGGCAC
>DASYAT010000291.1:0-63846 GCA_036501205.1 Streptosporangiaceae bacterium
GCCGCCGCCTTCTGAGTTGGTGATCATGTCGGCGAGGTTCGTCGCGAAGATGCCGATCAGCTTGCCGCTGACCTCGTTCATCACGCCGCGGCCGAACTGGGCCGGCTTGCCGGTCACGTTCAGCGTGGTGTGCACGGTCACGTGCGTCTCGGTGCCCCGGTCTTCGAGCACCGAGCGGACCGAGGCCGAGGCGGTGCCCGACCCTCTGGTCTCCTTGCCCGAGGCCTCGAGCGTGACCACGCCGGCGTTCTTGTCGCGTTCGACGAATTTCGCCGTTCCGGCATAGGTCATGCTGATTGGCCCGACCTTGACCTTGATTTTGCCGGTAATCGCATCGCCGTCGACCGAGTCGAGAGTGGCGCCGGGCATGCAGGGCGCCACTCTCTCGACGTCGAGCAGCACATCCCAGGCCCGTTCCTTAGAGACCGGGACGGTGAATGAGTGCTCTAGTTCCATCTCGAAGCTTCCATCTCGTTAAGTTCCCGCTGCCGCTGCCAATGCTCGTCCGGTCAGGACCCGCGCGAGATGACGCCGGTAATCGGGCGCCCCGTGCAGATCCGCCGGTGGTTCCGTACCATCGGCCGCGCTTGCCGCCGCCGCGCTCAGCGCGGCCCGGCTCGCCTCCGCCCCCGCGGCGGCTGCCTCGGCGGCGGTGGCCCTGATCGGTACTGCGCCCATGTTAGTGAGCCCGATCCTGACCTCGGCGACGTGCCCGTTAGATCGCCTGGCCAAAGCGGCCACTCCGACGATCGCCCAGGCCTGCGCGGTCCGGTGGAACTTCTCGTAACGATAGCCCCAATCGGGTCCGAGCTTTGGTACCCGCACCCCGGTGAGAATTTCCCCGGCCCGCAGCGATGTAGTCAGGTAATCGACGAAGAAGTCAGCCGCCGGTATCTCACGGTCCCCGCCCGGCCCGCTGACCAGCAGCGTCGCGTCCAGCGCGAGCACCACCGCAGGCAGGTCACCGGCCGGGTCGGCGTGCGCGAGCGAACCACCCAGCGTGCCCCGGTGCCGCACCGCCGGGTCCGCTACCGTGCCCGCGGCTTCGGCCAGCAGACCGCAGTGCGAGGCGATCAGCGCATCACGAGTGACCTCGTAGTGCGTCGTCCGAGCGCCGATGACCAGCGAGTCGCCGACATCGGTGACGCCGCGCAGCTCACCGAGACCGCCGAGGTCGATCAGCAGTTCCGGGTAGGCGAACCGCAGCCGCAGCAGCGGCAGCAGGCTCTGCCCGCCCGCGATGACCTTGGCGTCGTCACCGCCGGCGGCCAGCCTTTCGACCGCCTCCATGACCGAGCCAGGACGCACGTAGTCGAACTTGGCCGGAATCATGCCGCTCCTCCATCCGAAGTATGACGTACGTACGAGCGCGGGGCCGGAGCCGGGATCATGCCGCACCTCCATTAGCACGAGCCGCTTCGATGGCCCGCCACACGCGTTCAGGCGTGCACGGCATCTCGATGTCGTTGATCCCCAACGGACGCAGCGCGTCGATGATCGCGTTGACCACCGCCGGCGTCGAGGCGATCGTGCCGGCCTCGCCGACGCCCTTGACCCCGAGCCGGTTGTCGGCCGGCGACTCGGTCCGGTCGGTCACGTACGACGGCAGGTCGGCCGCCGAGGGGATCAGGTAGTCGGCCAGCGTCGTGGTCAGCAGGTTCCCGGCCTCGTCGTAGACGGCCTCCTCGTACAGCGCCTGGCCGATGCCCTGCGCGATGCCGCCGTGCACCTGGCCGTCGACGATCAGCGGGTTGACGACCTTGCCGATGTCATCGACCGCCACGTAGGACCTGATCTTGACCATGCCGGTCTCGGTGTCCACCTCGACCGCGCACAAATGCGTGCCGTGCGGGAACGAGAAGTTCTCCGGGTCATACGTCGCGTCGGAGTCAAGCGAGGGCTCCATGCCCGCCGGCAGGTCGTGCGCCGCGAACGTGGCCAGCGCCACCTCCTGGATCGAGCGGCCCTGCTCGGGGTCACCGCGCACCTGGAACCGGCCGCCGGTGAACTCGAGGTCGTCCGCGCTGGCTTCCATCATGTGGGCGGCGACGGCCTTGCCCTTCTCGATCACCTTGTCGCAGGCGCCGACCACCGCCATGCCGCCGACCGCGAGCGACCGGGAGCCGTAGGTGTCCATGCCCTTGTGCGAGATCGCGGTGTCGCCGTGCAGCACCCTGATGTCCTCGAACGGCACCCCGAGCTGATCGGCCACGATCTGGCTCCAGGCCGTCTCGTGGCCCTGGCCGTGGGCGCTTGACCCGGTGACGACCTCGACCTTGCCGGTGGGGAGCATCCGGATCGAGGCGTGCTCCCAGCCGCCGGCCCCGTAGGACAGCGAGCCCAGGACGCGGGACGGGGCCAGGCCGCACATCTCGGTGTAGGTGGAGACGCCGATGCCCAGCCGCACCGACTCAGCCCGCGCAAATCTTTCTTCCTGCTCGGCTCTTAGATTTTCGTAACCGAGCAGCTCCTTGGCGCGGGCCGTTGCCGCTTCGTAGTTGCCCGAGTCATAGGTCAGTCCGCAGATCGAGGTGTAAGGGAACTCTTCGTGCTTAATCCAGTTGCGCTCTCGTATTTCGAGCGGGTCGACTCCTAGGTGGGCGGCGAGTTCGTCCATGATGCGTTCGATCGCGAAGGTGGCCTCTGGGCGTCCGGCGCCGCGATAGGCATCGGTGGGCATCTTGGTGGTGAACACGCCCGTGCACTTGAACGAGTACGCGTCCATCTTGTAGATGGCCGGGAACATGAACGCGCCGAGCAGCGGCACGCCGGGCGTCACCAGCATGAGGTAGGCGCCCATGTCGGCCAGCAGGTCGACCTCCAGGCCGCGGATCCGGCCGTCGCTGTCGGCGGCGATCTTGATCCGCTGCCACTGGTCGCGCCCGTGGTGCACGGTCATGTTGCCTTCGCTGCGCGACTCCGTCCACTTGACCGGCCGGCCGACCCGGCGCGAGATCAGGACCGCGAGCACTTCCTCGGCCGTGACCTGGAGCTTGGAGCCGAAGCCGCCGCCCACGTCAGGGGCGATCACCCGGATGTTCTGCTCGGGGATGCCGAAGAAGGCGGCGATCGCGAACCTCAGCACGTGCGGGATCTGGGTGGCCGACCACAGCGTGACCTCGTCGCCGACCCAGGCCGAGACCACCGAGCGCGGTTCCATCGCGCACGGGATCAGGCGCTGCTGGCGGTAGTCGCGCTCGATGACGATCGGGGCGTCGTGCAGGGCCGCGTCCATGTCGCCGTTGGCGAAGACCCACTCATAGCTCTTGTTGCCGGCCTCGTGGACCTTGGGGGAGCCGGCCTTCAGCGCGTCTCGCATGTCCAGGACCGCTGGCAGCGGCTCGTAGGTCACGTCGATGCTGGCGAGCGCGTCGGCGGCGGCGTACTTGTCCCTGGCGACCACGGCCGCGACCGCCTCGCCGACGTAGCGGACCTCGTCGGTCGCCATCGGCGGGTGCGCCGGGATCACGATGTCCTCGGTGACCGGCCAGGCACACGGCAGGCTGCCTTGCTCGTCGGCCAGGTCGGCGCCGCAGAACGCGGCGATGACGCCTGGCTGAGTCCGGGCGGCGGACACGTCGACCGAGGTGATCTTGGCGTGCGCGTGCGGACTGCGCAGGAAGGCCATGTGCAGCATGCCGGGCAGCGTGATGTTGTCGGTCCACATGGTCTGGCCGGTGATCAGCCGGTTGTCTTCCTTGCGGCGGCGGGCTCTTCCCAGCTCAGCGGTAGCCGGTGTCTCTGCGGTGGCTGTCATTGGTCGGCTCCTGCCTGCACGGCGGCGGCGCGCTTGACGGCGCGGACGATGTGCTCGTAACCGGTGCAACGGCACAAGTTGCCCTCAAGACCCTCGCGGATCTGCTGCTCGGACGGGTTCGGGTTGTCGCGCAGCAGGTCGGTGCTGGCGAGGATCATGCCGGGCGTGCAGTAGCCGCACTGGAGCGCATGCTCCTCCTTGAACGCCTTCTGCAGCGGACTCCACTCGCCGTTAGCCACACCCTCGATCGTGGTGATCTCGGCGCCCTCGGCCTGAACGGCCAGGACAGAGCAGCTCTTGACCGAGACGCCATCCATCAGCACCGTGCATGCTCCGCAGTTGGAGGTGTCGCACCCGACGGGCGTACCGGTCTTCCCTAGAACATCCCTGAGGTAGTGCACCAGCAGCAATCTGGGCTCCACCTGGTCGACGTAGCTGACGCCGTCGACGGTCACGTTTACCTGAGTCATTGCCTGGCTCCTCAACAAGACGGCTGATGCGCCTGCTGCCCAACTTAGAACTGCCGGCCCATCGACGGCTAGCCCCAGAAGACTCAAGATCATTAGGGAGAAAGATTTGCGCCGGCTGAATCGGGCAGCCAGAGGTTAGCCGAAGCGGCCGTTGACGTAGTCGGAGGTTCTCGGGTCGGTCGGGTCGCTGAACAGCTTCGCGGTCGGGCCGGCTTCGACGATGTGGCCGGGGGTCTTGTCGGTCGCCAGGAAGAACGCGCATTTCTGGGAGACGCGAGCGGCCTGCTGCATGTTGTGCGTGACGATGACGATCGTGACCTGGCTCTGGATCTCGGCGATGGTCTCCTCGATCCGGCGGGTGGAGGTCGGGTCAAGCGCCGAGCACGGCTCGTCCATGAGCAGCACGGCCGGGCTGACCGCCAGCGACCTGGCGATGCAGAGCCGCTGCTGCTGGCCGCCGGACAGCGAGCCGCCAGGGGCCTTCAGCCGGCTCTGCACTTCGGTCCACAGGCCAGAGCGGCGCAGGCTCCGCTCCACCAATTCGTCCTTGTTCGGAGTCTTCATCCCGGACAGCTTGAGCCCGCTGATCACGTTGTCGTAGATCGACATGGTCGGGAACGGGTTCGGCTTCTGGAACACCATCCCGATCCGCTTGCGCACCTCGGTCGGCCGGTTGCGCGCGTCGTAGATGTCATCGCCGTCAAGCAGCACCTCGCCGGCGAGCGCGGCGGACTTGATCATCTCGTGCATCCGGTTCAGGATCCGCAGGAACGTCGACTTCCCGCAGCCCGACGGCCCGATCAGCGCCGTGACCGTGCCCGGTTCCATGGTCAGCGAGACCCGGTCGAGTACCTTCCGCTGGCCAAACCAGGCCGAGACGTTCCTGGCGTCCAGGCCGGACAGGCCGGACAGGCGATTGTCGTACGGCCCGGCCGCCTGGACCAGGGTGGCAGCTGGCTCGGTCATCTGAACTCCGCTCGGGTTCATACGGCGTCAATACACATTAGGCAGCAATGCGGCGAGAGTGTGATACAGGTTCCAGATCACCACGAGCACGACCGGTGCGGCCGCCAGATAGGTGGGCCAGGGCGCCCAGCGGGAGGCGGCGAACGTAGCCAGGGCGGAGACGCCGGCCAGGGCGATAGCCCACAGCAGCGCTATTACCAGCGCGTTGCTGTCGCCGGCCAGGGCGGTCTCGTCGGTGAAGATGACGGGCAGGCCGCCGGGCTCGGGCTGGACGGTCGAGGTCAGGTCGGCGTCGAGGTAGTCGTAGTAGGTCGGCACGTAGGGTGATCCAGCGGTCAGCAGGATCAGCCGGTTGGGGGCGGGATCAACGACCAGGTGACTGCTGTCACCGAAGGCCGCGACCTTGTAGATGGCCTTGCCCTGAGCGGTGATCGCGATGATCTCATCGCCGACCTTGAGCTCGCTCATGTGGGAGAACGGCGCTCCGAAGGTAGCTAGCCGGCCGTAGATCTCCGATACGCCGGCCTGCCCGGGCATCGGGCTGCTGCGCACCAGGCCGGGGCCGAGCATGAGGTTCTCCGGGGCGGTGCCCTCCACTACGACCATGGTCTTGATGCCGATGGTCGGAAATTGCAGGATCGCGACCGGCGTGCCCGGATTGACCGGGCCGGTGGGGGCGGTCGCCTGGCCGAGGTCATAGCGCAGCGACTGATACATGGTGGTCTGGCTGCGGGCCTCGATCGTCGCCGACAGGCCGAACAGGTACCCGGCGAACCCGAGCAAGAACACCGACAGCAGCAGCAGGCTGACGCCGACCATGCGCAGCGTCGGGCTGACGCTGGCTTTGCCCGGCCCGGCCGCGGCGGGTGGGGCCGACAGCGCGGGTTGCTGGCCGGCCGCCTGTCCGTTGGCCGCCTGTCCGTTGGCTGGCTGTCCGTTGGCTGGCTGTCCGTTGGCTGGCTGCCCAGCGGCCTGCTCGGCGGCAGATTCCTGGTTGGCCGCGGGCTGCCCGACGCTGGTCAACTACCGCGCCCAGCCGTGGACTGGCGCCGGCGGCGCCGCAACTGGGCGCCGAGCACCGGCGGCAGCACGATCGCGGTCAGGATCGCCAGTGCGGTGAGCACGCTCAGGACGGCCGGGCTCGCGCTCTCGTTCGACACGTTCACGACCGTGCCCGCCACCGGAGTACCGCCTGCCACCGGGACTGGCCCGGTGGTGGGATCTGCGCCGGGAGGGACAGTGCCGCCCGGGTCGGCAGGGTTGCCGACCCCTGGAGTGGGTGCGATGGTCGGCGCCCCCGAGGCTCCGGTTGACGGCGTCGCTCCCGGGCTGCCGCTGCTGCCCGCACCGGGCGTGGTGGCCTTTCCGTCCACGACCACGCAGTTCAGCGGTTCGCCCAGCTTGTCGCACGGCGATGGCGGGGCGGCGTCTTTCAGCAGCGTCAGCACGCCGTTGGTGAACGTCGGGTTGTCGCAGCCCTGCAGCGTGTTCAGATTCGGGCCGGCTACGTGGCCGGGGATGTTGGCGGCCTGGAGCAGGCCGCCCTTCACCAGGTTCAGCGGCAGCGGGGAGTAGCCGAGCTGGGCCAGGTTCTGCTGGCCGGCGCAGAGGATGTAGTTGGCGAACGTGCTGAGCGTCGCGCCCTTGTCGTTGTTGAAGCGCGGCGGGATCTTGGTGCTCTGGCGCGGCACGATCAGATAGCTGTAGCTGGACAGCGGATAAGACCTCGGGTCCTTGAAGGTGTACACGTCGTCGAGGTCCTGCTGGAGGAAATCGGGGCTGGTCTTGTCCTCATTGATGTGGGCCTGAGTCAGCGCCACCGCGACGTTCGACGCCGTCGGGAGCACGTAGTAACCGGCCGGGTTCAGCACCTTCACGACCGGATAGTGCGAGTTGATCGCGTACGCGTACTCGTCGTAGCCGATCGCGCCGTTGGCGTAGCTCGAGGTGATGTAGTCGGCGACAGCGGTGGAGCCGTTCTCGCCCTTGGCGTTCCAGCCCGGGCCGTTGGTCGGGTAGAACTCGGTCTCCGGGCACGGTGCCTTGACCCGGCCGCTGGTGACCTTCGTGCAGAAGGCGTTCCACTCGGACGGGAAGACTTGCGACATCCAGCGGGTGAAGAAGAACGTCGCGCCAGATCCGTCGGTCCTGACCACCGGGGTGATCGGGATGTTCGGCAACTGCTGGCCGTAGTCGTGGGTGATCTCAGGAGCGTCCCAGTTAGTGACCGCGCCGGTAAAGATATCCAAGATCGTCTTGGGGGACAGCCGCAGGTTGGTGACCTGCTGCCCGCCGACGGTCAGGTGGTACATGAACGCGGTGCCGCCGGCCGTGTCCGGGATGTAGGAGTAGCCGTAGTGCGGGACTTCGGGCGGAGTCTGGGCGATCTTGTCGCCACCGTTGCGGAACGGCGGGTCGGTGCCGGCGAAGTCGTCCAGCCCCTGGATGAACTGGTCGCGGCCGGTCGCGGAGCCGATCGGCGAGTAGTTGATCGTGATGCCGTTATTGGCCAGCGTGGAGGTCCACTCGTCGATGGCGAGCGCGGCCCACGATGATCCCGAGCCGTTGATCTGCGCGAACTGGCCGGCGCCCTGGATCTTGGCGGTGCGCTTGGCCGGCGCGGTCTTTGCGTAGTGCGCGGTGCTTGCTCCCTGAGCCGCGACCGCGCCCAGCGAGCCGGCGGAAGCGACCACGGCGATCGCCGCTCCGGTCAGTGCCGCGCGCCGCAAGCGCGGTCCAGCCCGGCCCGTGGGTGGCATATCAATTGCTCCCTGAGGAAGATGGCGGGCCTCGGCGTCGCCGCAGGCGCTCGATGACCGCGCCCGGTCCCATCGCCGCCGCCCCCATTGAGGCGCCGAGCACGGCAGCGAGCCCGGCGACGATCAGCAGGATCGGCAGCGCGTACCGGGTCATCCCCGCGGTGGCCGGGGCCTTGAGCGCGATCGTCGAGATGGTCGGGGTTGCGGTCGGGAACGGCACCGAGGTGGTCGGCGTGGCCGACGGGTTGCCGGACGGGGTATCGATCGGGCTGGTGCCAGGGTCATCCGCGCCGGGCGTCGTCGGCGTGTCGGTGGGGGTAGGCGTCGGGGTCGAGGTGGTCCCCGACTGATTCAGGACCTCAGTGGCCACGTGCTGCGCCTGCGCGCGCATCGTGGCGGGCAGCGGCAGGTAGCCGAAAGGCAGCCGTCCCGGCAGTTCGCCCTTCGTCTGGCCGGGCCCGGTCACGTAGTCCAGCCACCTGGCGATCTTGCTCGCCTTGGAATGGTCCACGCCGCTGATCGGGACCAGCGCGTAGACCACCATCGTGAGCGGGTAGGCGGCCTTGTTCTTGCTGCTCAGGTCGACCTGCTGGGTGATGCCGTTCTTGGCGGTCGTCATCGTCTTCAGCGCGGCGGCCATCGACGTCGCCGTCGGGGTCACGTAGTTGCCGCCGCCGTTACGGATCGCCGCCGTCGGGAACAGGAAGGTCGCCGCGTCGGCTTCGTCAGTGATCGCGAACAGCGACCGCTGCCCGCGCGCCTCGCCGGCCAGCGGGTTGAAGCATTGCTGATTGGGCGGGCAGCCGGTGACGACCGGCTGGAAGCCGTTGCTGCCAGGGGGCTGGCCAAGGAGCATCGCGGTTGTCACGAAGTTCAGCGTCGCCACCGGCGTGTAGGCCGCTTGCAGGAGGAACGATGAATCCCGGCCGGTGAAAATATTGAGGGGGTATTTCACGCCTTTGTAATGGGCATTGACGTGCGTGCCCCATGGGTCTTTGTGGCCCTTGATGAAAGACGCGGCGGCGGAGTTCGCCTCGATCCAGCGGGTTACCTCGTAAGTGATGTCGCTCTGACCGCCAGAGACGATCGGTACGTCACCGAGTCCTTCGCCGATCGCGTCGTCCGGCTCATCTACTTTCTTGTTGAGCTGAAGGAATTCCTTGTCGGAGAACAGGTCGGCAGGATTCCCGTTGACCGCCTTGTCGCACGGCGCCGTGGTATTCGGGCTGCATTGCAGAGAGTAATCGGTGTACGAGGTGGTCAGCAGCTTGGCGACCAGCCGAGGGTCGAGCCGGATGTTGGCGTAGGGCTGTCCGTTATTAGGATCGTCGAACCAGTACACCAGTGCGGCGGCCGTTACTCCGATCGGCGCGTAGGTGTACTTCCGGCTTCCAGACACCACGCTCTTTGCGGGATTCGTAGTGAGCGCGACATCGGAGAGATTGTCCAGGACCGTCTCCTGGATCGCTGTGGGCTCGCCGACCGACGGGTTCCACGCCACGGTGATCGGGTGCGCCTGGCGGCACAGGCCGGTGTCCCACTGCGCCATCGCGTCGACCATCAGCGGAGATCCGGCAATCCTCAGGTCCGGGTTGCGAATCTTGCCGCAGGGAAGCACCGGGCCGAACTCCAGTGGCACGACGACGCGCTTGGCCCAGGCGCACTTGTCGGAACTGCCGCCGAAGGTGGTGATGCCCAGAGCCTGCTCATCGTCCTGGCTGTGATTGGCGCAGTTGCTTCCCAGGCCCCCCTGGGAAGGGATAACCACCAGGGAGCAGGCGTGCTTAGAGTCACAGCCGAGAAATGAATTCTGCAGGCTATTCTGGACCTGGAAATCGGCCGTTCCAGTGCCTTTGCCCGAGGTCGTCGAATAAACGGCGTTGCTGTTCGAGCCGAATTGCTCTTGATAGTTGTTCGCCTGCCAGCACTGGCTCAGCTTAGCGGGATGAGATCCCTTGCATTCGACGATCTCTACCGGGTAAAGCGAAAACTGGTATTGATAAAAAGGTGACCCGCCCTGCAGGTTGGTCGGAGTGAACCCGGCCCAGGTCATGTGCACCATCTGATTGGTGAGATCGTGCGACACGCTCACCGTCACGCTACTGGCCTTAGGGTAATTCTTCGCCTTGCCCTTGCCGGTGATGGTATGCCAGTTGAGCATTTTCGGGCCCTTGACGGTGACCGAGGTGCCCTTGGCTGACTTGCCTTTGTGCGTCAGCTGAACGGCGTGCGGCTGAGCCGCCAGCGAGTGACTAGCGGTTGGCAGCGTCAGCAGGCCTAGTGTCATCGACAGGGCACCAGCCGACGCTGCAATCAGGCGGTTCATGTCCGTCTTGCCTCCTTGGCCAGCCTGCGCTGCTGGCGCTTGCTCAGCTCACCGGGTGCCGATCCGCCGAGGATGCGAGCGGTGGTGAAGAGCACTAGCACTAGGATAACCAGCACGAAAGCCGCACCGAAACCTCGAATGACGTCAGCCGTGACGGCACCCTCAATGTGCACGTAGTTCCAGATATATAGCGGGAGATTCGTCTGCGGCCCGCTAAGCGGATTAAGATTCAGGTCCTTAGTGAAACCGGCGGTGAACAAAACAGGTGCGGTCTCGCCGATGCCGCGCGCCATAGCCAGCACTACGGCGGTGACCAGGCCCGCGCGGCAGGTCGGCAGGATGATGCTCCATACTGTTCGCCACTGACTGCCGCCAAGTGCGTAAGATGCCTCGCGCAAGGTGCCGGGAACGAGCCGGATCACCACCTCTGAGGCGCGGGCGATGATCGGGATCATATTGACGCTGATGGCGATCGCCGCCATTATGCCGGTCTGCGAGAAACCCAACGACAAAATGAACAGGCTGTAAACGAACATGCCGGCAATGAGGTCAGGCAACGCGGTCATCGCCTCGACGATGGTGCGGACCGGTCGCGCCAGCCGCCCGCCGATCTCGGCGAGAAACAGCGCGGCCGTGATCCCGAGCGGAAGCGAGATGAACGTCGCGATGGCCAGTTGCTCGAGCGAGCCGACCATGGCGTGCAGCACGCCGCCGTCCTTCAGGGGGCTCAGCGGTCCGGCGAGCTGCATGGTGGAGGTAAGGAAGCTGAGGTTCTTGACCGCTCCCCAGCCTCGCAGCAGGGCATAGCTCGCCGTCGCGATCACGATCGCCATCGCGAGCGCACCACCCGTCGCGAACGCGACTGACGTCACCCGGTTCACGGCCTCGAGCCGGTCCCACTGCAACAACGCGAGCGCGGCGTAAAACAGCAGGAACACGACGTACCAGGAAACCCAGAAGCCGAGCGCGCCGCTAAATGGCAGCACTTGCTCATAGAGCAGCCAGGTCAGGCACAGCGCTCCGATCGCCGCTCCGCCGGTCGTCGCGGCGCTCTCGCCGGAGCCGGTACGGAGCGTGATCGGGCTATCGGCGGGGGCCGTCGAGGTCAGTGCCATGTCAGTCGGCCGTCGCGGCGCCAGATCGTGATCGGCTGATCACGATCGCGGCCAGGCTGTTGATGACGAGGGTCATGGCGAACAATACGAGCCCGGTGGCGAACAGGTAGGAGATGCCCGTGCTGCCGAAGTCGAAGATGTGGGTGGCGATCTCGTCGGTGATCGAGTTGCCGCCGGACTCCAGCACTCTTGGATTAAAGCTGGTGTTGGGGACGAGGATGAAGGAGACCGCGACCGTCTCGCCAAGCGCGCGTCCTAGGCCGAGCATGCCCGAGCCGATGATCCCGGCCCGGCCGAACGGCAGCACTACCGTGCGCACCATTCCCCAGCGAGTCGCGCCCAGAGCGTAGGCCGCCTCCCGCTCACCCTGCGGCGCTTGCGAGAACGCCTGCCGGGAGAGCGAGACGATGATCGGGATCACCATCATGGCGACCACGATGCCGGCGACGAACGTGGAGCCGACGTAGCTCTGCGGCGTGTTGGGGAGCTTGACGTGAAGGAACGGAATGAACCCCAGGTGCTGGCTCAGCCAGGCATCGGTTCCCAGGATGCGCGGCATGAGGTAGAGAAACCCCCACAGCGCGAACACGATGCTGGGGATCGCCGCGAGCAGGTCGATCACGGCGATCAGCGGCCGGCGCAGGCCTGGCGGTGCGTATTCGGAGATGTAAAGGGCCGCCGCAAGGCCGAGCGGGACCGCGATGATCAGGGCGATGACGGCGATGGCGACGCTGTCGGGCAGCAGCGCGGCGACCCCGAACTGGTGAGAGCCGTAGAGCAGGGTCGAGGTGGTGAAGAACCTCAGGCCCTCGGCGCGCAAGGCCGGCAGGCCCTGGATGATGAGAAAGACCAGGATCGATCCGGTGATCAGCAGCACCGTGATCCCGGCCCCGCGAAGGATGAGCCGAAAGATCAGGTCAGCTGGCGAGGGCCGGGCGGAGATGACCCGCGGTACGTCCTCGCCTTCGGTGGGCATGGAAGCCACACCGGCCGGCGCGGCGGACATCCTGGCCTGCCTCCGATCCCCCCGCACGGCACCGCAAGGTGCCACCATTCACTCAGGTTTCCGACGCCTTACTGTCCTGGACACGCATGTCCAGTCTTGATCTAGAAAGTGAACTAAAGGTTAAATAACCTACCTAGTTAGGGGACAACTAGCCATCTGATCTGGGACTTGAGGTGGTGATGCCTGGCATCTGGGGTATCAGGCATCACCACGTCCTCAGGCCGCGAGCGCGGCTGTCGTTGGGCTAGTGGGTATCACCGCACTTAGTGATGGAGTGGCCACCCGCCGAGCCCTTGCCGTAGACCCGGAAGCCGTAGTTGGCCAGGTCCTTCTTGGCGATCTTGCTGGTGCAGGTGAAGCCGTTGGGACCGAAGAACGGCACCAGGTACGGCGCGATCCCGTTCACGCTGCCCTTGGCCGTGGAGAACGGCACCACGACGTACTGGGTCAGGTCGAACAGCGCGGTGAAGTTCTTGTTGATTACGGGGCTGCTCTTGGATGCTGACGGCTTCGGCAGCGGGAACGGTGTGGTCGGCGCGGTGTGGTTGATCGAGTTGAGCACCAGCGTGCCGTGGTTGTCGCAGCCGAACTCGTTCTGGGTCTTGGACGGCAGGCAGATCTTGCCCTTGTCGGCGCCGCTCGTCACGACCTTGCAGAAGTGGTTCAGGCACTTAGCCGAGTGATAGACCTCGGCCAGGTACTTGCCGACTGAGAACGGGACGATCACGTCTGGCTTGTTCTTGTTGAGCTGAACGTTGACGCCCTCGTTCTGCTGCAGGGCGCCACCCGGGTTCTTCTTGGTCGACTCATCGCTCACGCAAGTGCCGGGCGAGCCGCCGCTCGGAATGCCGATCGCGGACAGGAAGGACGTCCGGATGCCTGACCCGGACTGCGGGATGAACGCCTTGATCGGGGCGTTCTTGCCGCCAACCTGCTTCCAGTTGGTGACCTTGCATGTGTAGATGTCGAAGAGTTGCAAGGTGGTCAGGTCGGACGGCGCCGCGCTGCCCGGCTGGGTGGCGTAGGTGATGGCGTCTCCGGCCAGCGTGATGAACGCGAGGCCGCCCTTGGAGTAAGGCGGGTCGGTGGTGGAGCGGTTGCGAGCCGAGCGCACGTAGTCGATGCAGAACGTCTGCCGCTTGTTCTTACCGGTCCCGACCGTGCCGTCGGACTTGTTCAGCGTGGTCAGGGCGACGACGCCGGCCGAAGCCCCGTCTGGCCGGGGAAGGGCCGCGCAGCCCTTCTTGAGTTTGATCGAGTCGCCGATCGCCTGGGTGGTCGGGTTGGTGGCGTCCCAGCTGTACAGGTAGGGGTTGGAGGCGCTGTCGGCCTTGTGCGCAGCGGACTGCGCGGCGTTGTAGTCCGCGCTGAACTGGTCGAAGAGCGACTGGGTAGTGTCGGCGCCTATGCCGCTGAGATCGAAGTTGTGCACCGTCTTGCCGGACGGTGGGTCGGCCATGGCCGATGGGGCCATAGTCAAAGCCGCGACTGATGCCGCTGCGGCGGCGCCCGCCATCAGCCTCACGAACCTGCGCATGTCTGCCCTCCAACGCGTGCCCAGCCATCAGGAGCACGGGGATCAAGTGAACGTACTCTATAAAACCTAGCGTATTAGAAGAGAATCGTTCAAGAGGGCGCAGACAGGTTTGTAGCTCGCAGATGGCTAGCGAGTTGCCGGCGGCGGCCTGGGTTGGCTCACGATTCCGGCTCCTGGGCTGAGGCGAGTCGCCGGCGGGCACCTGGGTTGGCTCACGATTCTGGCTCCTGGGCTGAGGCGAGGCCTTGACCTGCGCGTTCTCAGTCGGCGACGGCTGAATTTACGCACTAGCCAGAGCGGCCGGCCGGGGGTCCGGCCGGTCCGAGCCTGGTCAGCCCGGTGCTGGCCCGCGGTTCCGCCAGGGCAGGTTCACCTCACGGGCTAAATCCGGCGTTTCGCGGCTATCCGGGAGCGACGCCACCGGATGAATGCGCATATTCATCCTTGAAAATCCTGATGAAACCGCATATTCATCCGTTCCCGAAAGATGATCATGACGGGCCGGCCTGTGACGAGCGTGGCCAGAGCGCACTACGTGAATGGCGGGACCAGAGATGACTAACACAATGACTTCCAGGCTGACGCCGGGAGCGCCGCCGCGCGTGAACGGTCAGCGACGGCCAGACGCGCCCGCCCGGGCCCGACTGCCGGAGTTCACCGGCACGCACTAATGAGCCAACTCAGGTTGTAGCTCGCAGATGGCTAGCGAGTTGCCGGCGGTCGGATCAGGGGTCGGCGGACTGCGTGACCGGGCTCGGGAGGCGCGGAAGCGAACCCGCGCAAATCTTTCTTCCAAAGAAGAGAGCGGGGTGACACCGGACGAGCCGGCGCCACCTCGCCCCGCATTTCTTGGGTGGCAGAGCGGGGCGGTGCCGGTCGGCCGGCCTCGTCCCGCATTTTCTTGGGTAGCAGAGCGGGGCGGTGCCGGGGAACCGGCACCGCCCCGCGGAGAGCGAACTGCTTAGTGCGTGTCACCGCACTTGTTGGTGGCGTGGCCGGACGACGTGCCCTTGGGGAACACGACGAAGCCGTAGTTCAGCAGGATGGGCTTGGCGGCGGCGCTGCAGGTGAAGCCCTTCGGGCCGAAGAACGGCAGCAGGTAGTTCGGGATGCCGTTCGTCTGGCTCTTCTTCGGGAACGGAACGACGATGAACAGGCTTCGGGTGAACAGCTTCGAGAAGCCGGGGTTAACCGTCGGGGAGCCCTTGCTCGGCAGCGGGAACGGCTTGGTCGGGGCGGTGTTGTTGACCTTGTTCAGGACCATCTGGCCATGGGTGTCACAGCCGAACTGGTTCTGCGTCTTGCTCGGCAGGCAGGTCTTGCCCTTGTTCGAGCCGCTGGTCTCAGGCTTGCAGAAGTGGTTCAGGCACTTCGCGGAGTGGTAACGCTCGGCGATGTACTTGCCGATCGAGAACGGGAAGATGGTGTCGGCCTTGTCCTTGTTCAGCAGGGCGTTGACGCCCTCGTTCTCCTCGACGGTGCCACCGGGGACCTTCTTGGTGGCGCCGTCGCTCACGCAGGTGCCTGGGGTACCAGAGATGATGCCGATAGCGGTGAGGAAGAACGACCTGGTGCCGGAGCCGGACTGCGGGATGAAGGCCTTGATCGGACCGGCCTTGCCGCCGAGGTCTGCCCAGTTGTTCGCCGGGTGCCCACCCTTGGCACGAACTGTGCAAGTGTAGATCTGGAATAGCTGAGTGGTGGAGAGGTTCGCCGGAGCGTGGCTGCCCGGGAAGGTGGCGTAGGTAACCGCGTCACCGCCTAGGGCGATGAACGAGATTCCGCCGGGCCCGAAGACCGGGTCGCTCGTGGCGCGGTCACGCGAAGACCGGGCGAAGTCCATGCACGGGCTCTTGCCGGTGGTCGCGTTCTCGGTGGTCAGGGCAGCGATACCGCCCGATGAGCCGTTCGGCCGGGCAAGCGCCTTGCAGCCCTTCTTCAGCGTGATCATGTCGCCGATCGCGCCGGTGGACGGGTTGGTGGCGTCCCAGCTGTAGAGCCGCGGGCCGGTCTTGTGGCTGGCGTTGTAGCTGACGGAGAACTGGTTGAGTACGTTCTGGATGGTGTCAGAGCCGACGCCTACGACGTCGGTTGCCGCCGGCGTGACCGGCTTGCCTTTCCCGTTGATCGGGTCGGCCATGGCCGGAGCCACTGCCAGAGCTGTTGCGGTCACCGCGAACGCGGCCCCCGCCATCAGCTTAGTGAACGTGCGCATGATTACTGCCCCTCCTGCGTACGAGCAACTTTCGCGCGCCTATTGCAGGCTCGCATTGTCGGCCAACTGGCTGACGGCCTTAGCCTCGCTAGGGGACAGCTTTGCGGCAAGAGGCGCAGATCAATTTTTGAGTGAACAAAACCCGTCTTGGGAATGAAGTCGCAGGTAGTTGGCAGTTATCGGACTACTCGGCGGCTGACGTGCATCTTTCGCCGCTACCATTTAGACGCTTTCTAATAACCGGGTCAACAAGTCACATTCACCTGGCGTTCATGCCGACATCAGCGTTTCCCGGGATTAGGAACTATATTACGAACTCCGGGGCTATTGCGAACTATGCGGCTGCGTCAGCGCGGCGCATATCGGCGCCCGGGTCAGCCGGTGCTCAGGTCAGCCGGTGCTCAGCACCTGGAAGGCTTCGGCGAGCCGCCCCTCGGGGAAGCCAGCCGTCTGCGCCGCCCGGCTCAGCCAGCCGCGCAAGAACGTCTCCAGGTCCAACATGTCGCCGGTCTGGCTCTCGTGCGCGCGCAGTGCCGCTACTTTCCTGCCGAAGGTCTCCGTGATGTCCACGTAGTGCTCTGCCTGCGGGCTCGACATCAGCCACACTTCCCTGACCGTCCAGGGCTCCAGGCCTTCGTCGGCGAGCAGGTCAGGAAACGCGAACTGATTCCTCGCATCGGGGTAGACGGCATCGAGCGCCGCGTCGCCGACGGCCCGGTGATCCGGATGGCTGGCGCCCACCCTCGCGTAGTTGCGTTCGGGCGACGGGCTGATCACCCGGTCAGGCCGCACTTGCCTGATCACCCTGGTCAGGTCCTTGCGCAGGGCAATCGTCGGCTCGACGTAACCGTCCGCGTAGCCGAGGAAGCGCAGGTCGGTGACGCCTACGCACTTGGCGGCGGCGGTCTGTTCGGCGTGACGCAGTACTGCCATGTCGGGGCGGCTGACGGACGGATCGCTGCCGCCCGCATCGCCGTCGGTCACGATGCAGTAGACGACGTCGAGGCCGGCGTCCGTCCACGTCGCGACCGTGCCCGACGCCCCGAAGTCGACGTCGTCGGGGTGGGCGGTGATAACCAGGATTCGTTCGATCTCAGCATCGTCAAGCACGTATTGATCGTATGGCTTGCTCCTGGCTGGTGGTTGACCCGGTGGGCTAGTCGAGGGCGGACATCACGTGCTTGACCCTGGTGTAGTCCTCGAACCCGTACATCGACAGGTCCTTGCCGTAGCCGGAGTGCTTGAAGCCGCCGTGCGGCATCTCGGCGACCAGCGGGATGTGAGTGTTGATCCACACGCAGCCGAAGTCGAGGAGCCGCGCCATCCGCATCGCCCGGCCGTGGTCCGAGGTCCAGACCGAGGAGGCCAGGCCGTACTTGGTGCCGTTGGCCCACTTCAGTGCCTCGGCCTCGTCACTGAACTGCTGCACGGTGATGACCGGTCCGAACACCTCGTTCTGGATGATCTCGTCGTCTTGGTTCAGGCCATCGACCACGCTGGGCTCGAAGAAGAAGCCGCGCGAGCCGGTCTGCCGGCCGCCGGTCTTCACTCGGGCGTGGGCCGGGAGCCTGCTGATGAACCCGGAGACCCGCGCGAGCTGGCTGGCGTTGTTCAGCGGACCGAAGTCGGCTGCCTCGTTGTCTGGCCCGCCGACGGTCTGGCCCTGGGCCTGCTCGACTAGGGCGGCTACGAACTCATCGTGCACACCGGGCCCGGCCATCACCCGGGTCGCGGCCGTGCAGTCCTGCCCGGCGTTGAAGTAGCCCGCGATGGCGATCGCCTCGGCCGCCTTCGCCGGATCGGCGTCATCGAAGACGATGACCGGGGCCTTGCCGCCTAGCTCGAGGTGGACGCGCTTGAGGTCAGTGGCCGCCTGGGCGGCGACTTCCATGCCGGCCCTGACGCTGCCGGTGATGGAGACCATCTGCGGAGTGGGGTGCGAGACCAGGGCGCGCCCGGTGTCCCGGTCACCGCAGATCACGTTGAACACCCCGGCGGGCAGGTGCTCGCTCAGGATCTCGGCCATCATCAAGGTGGTGACCGGCGTGGTGTCGCTTGGCTTGAGCACGACCGCGTTGCCGGCCGCGATGGCGGGCGCCCACTTCCAGACCGCCATCATCATCGGGTAATTCCACGGCGTGACCTGCGCGCAGACGCCGATCGGCTCGCGCCTGATCATCGAGGTGAAGCCGGACATGTACTCGCCGGCCGACCGGCCTTCCAGCATGCGCGCGGCGGCGGCGAAGAACCTGATCTGGTCGACCATCGGCGGGATCTCTTCCGACGCGGTCAGCGCGAGCGGCTTGCCGGTGTTCTCTGATTCGGCGGCGACTAGTTCGGCACCCTTCGCCTCGATCGCGTCGGCGATGCGCAGCAGCGCCAGGCTGCGTTCGGCTGGCGTGGCGTCGCGCCAGGTCGGGAAGGCCTCGCTGGCGGCTTTGAAGGCGGCGTCGACGTCGGCCTGGCTGGAGACCGGCGCGGTGGCGAACGCTTCGCCCGTTGACGGGTTGATCAGCTCAGCCCTGGTGTCGGTGGCCGCTTCTGTCCACTTGCCGCCGACGAAGTTCCGCAGCTCTTTCATGGCCGGTTCTCCTTTGGGGTGCGCTCGTCGTAGGCCCACGGCGAGCCGTAGTCGGTTAGGAGGTCGAGGAACGGCTGGGCGGGAAGCGCCTCTGGTCCAAGTACCCCGGTGCCCGACCAGGTACCCGAGTCAAGGAGCTCGAGTGCGACGACTGGGTTGACGGCGGTCTGCCAGACGACCGCCTGGGAGCCGTATTCGGCCATCGACCAGGCGTTGTCGACTACGTGGTAGAGGTAGACCTCGCGCGGCTGGTTGTCTTTGCCCTTGCCTGTTACCCAGGTGCCCGCGCAGGTCAGGCCGGACATCTTGTCGCCGAGCTGGGCCGGGTCGGGGAGGCAGGCGGCCACGACGTCGCGCGGTGAGACCTGCTGGCCGCCTTGGCCGCCGATGCTGACCGGCTTGGTGGAGTCGAGGCCGAGCTTGTGCAGCGTGCGCAGCACGCCGATGAACTCCTCGCCGAGGCCGTACTTGAACGTGACCCGGTTGGCCTTCACCCATCTCGGGATCAGCAGTACCTCTTCGTGCTCGACGTTCACGCACTCGACCGGGCCGATGCCGGCCGGGAAGTTGAAGACCTCGGGCTCGCTGAACGGCTCAGTGGTGTACCAGCCGCGGTCGGCCTCCCAGATCACCGGCGGGTTGAGGCACTCCTCGATCGTGGTCCAGATCGAGAACGTCGGTGCGAAGTCATAGCCGGCCACCACCAGGTTGGCCCCGTCGCGCACGCCGACCTCAGCGATCTCGCTGAACATGGCGTCGGCCGCGTGGCGAGCGAACACGTCGGACAGGCCGGGCTCGACCCCGATCCCGACCAGCGCGAGCTTGCCCCGCTCGGTCCAGGCATCGGCCAATTCGAACTGTTCGTCACCAAGCTTGACACCAGTGTGGCTGTAAGGCGCATCCTGGTCTGGATGGGACAGCGACATCGCCATGTCCAGATAGTTCGTGTTCGTCCGCAAAGCGGCACGATACAGCGGCATGACGAACCGGGGATCGGTAGCGTTCATCAGTGCGTCCACCGAGTGGGTGGTGAGCAGATCCGCGACCGCCTGTTCATCCCGCGCGTCGAGTCGCACGGCGGTGAAGCGGTCGCTGGCGGCCGCGGCGCGCTGCGCTCGGTCCAGGTCGTAGTCGGCGACGATCAGCTCGGCGAATGTCCGCCGGGCGGCGATGCGGGCGAAGGCGGTGCCTACGCCGCCCGCGCCGACGAGGAGTATTCGCATACGGGCGATCCTAGACCTATACCAGCCGCGAACAACTGGACCGGTAGCGTTTCACGCGTTTGGCCACTGAAACCGTTGCGTAGCGGCACAATGCATGCAGTATCAGATGGTGTGGGAGTTGTGGGAGTTGCCCGTCCCACTGGGTAAGTACGCGTACGACCGTCCGGAGCCGCAGACGGTCGTCATCAGGAGGCGTGAGATATATGGCCACAGTCCATCAGGCTGACCAGCCGGCTGAGGTAGTGGTAGATAAGGGACTAAAGGTCGGCGCGCTTGGGCTTATCTCCACGATTGTGATGGGCGTGGCGTCCACCGCCCCGGCCTACAGCCTTGCCGCGACCTTGGGCTTCATTGCCCTGGTCGGCGGGATCGGGTTCCACGCGCCGCTGATCGCGCTGGCCGCGTTCGTCCCGATGCTGCTGTGCTCGATCGCCTACAGCGAGATGAACAAGGCCGACCCTGACTGCGGCACGACGTTTACCTGGGCGACCAGGGCGTTCGGACCGCGAACGGGCTGGGCCGGCGGCTGGGCGATCGTCGCGGCCGACGTGCTGGTCATGGCCAGCCTGGCCCAGGTCGCCGGGCAATACGTGTTCTTCCTTGTCCAAGGGCCGAACAGCGCCATCGGTTCCAACGCGGCCAGCGGCTGGGTGCTGCTCGTCGGCGTCTTGTGGATCGTCGCGATGACCGCAATCTGCTACATCGGGATCGAGGTCTCGGCGAACTTCCAGAAGGTCCTGCTAGGCGTCGAGATCGTCATGCTGGTCATCCTGTCGATCACCGCGCTGGTCAAGGTATTCGGAAGTAACCACCCGGCCGTGTCTGTCCGCCCTGAGGTCAACTGGTTCCTGCCAACGAACCTGCCGCTGTCGGCATTCGTCGGCGGACTGATCCTGATGCTGTTCATCTACTGGGGCTGGGATACCGCGGTGGCGGTTAATGAGGAGACCAAGGACAAGGCGAAGACCCCCGGCCGAGCCGCGATCGCCTCGACGGTCATCCTGCTGCTGGTCTACGTGCTGATCATCCTGGCCGCTCAGTCCTTCTCTGGCATCGGGACGACGGGGATCGGGCTGCAGAACTCGGCCCACACTTCCGACGTTCTGTCCGTGCTCGGCGGCTCGGTCTTCGGCTCGACCGGATTCGGCGCGTTCCTCTCCAGGCTGCTGTTCCTGATGATCCTCAGCTCGGCTGCGGCCTCGACCCAGACCACGATTCTCCCGACCGCCAGGACAACGCTGTCGATGGCCGCCTACAAGGCGCTGCCAGCTTCGTTCGCCAAGATCAGTCCAAGGTTCCTGACCCCGACTACCTCGACGATCGCCATGGGCATCGTCTCCATCCTGCTGTACATCCCGATGAACTACATCTCCAAGGGCAACGCGATCGTCGACGCGGTGACCGCGATTGGCCTGTACATCGCGTTCTACTACGGGCTTACCGCCTTCTCGTGCGTCTGGTACTACCGCAAGACACTGTTCGAGAGCCAGCGCAACCTGTGGATGCGAGGGATCCTGCCGCTGCTAGGCGGGCTCATCATGTACGTCGCCGGCGGTATCGCGCTGCAAGCCGATTGGGTGCCCTTCAACAGCTACACCACCTGGCTGATACCGGGCGTGAACTGGCGGGTTGGCGGGGTCTTCATCATCGCGGTTCTCTCCGCGCTGGCCGGCGTGATCTTCGGTGTCTACCAGATGGTTAAGGCCCCGGCGTTCTTCCGCAAGGAGACGCTGACCAGGGCAACTCCGACCCTGGTACCCGACACCGACTGAGTAACTGCCCGAACCTTGGCCGCTAGCGGGCGTCGCGTCTTTCGCGGCGCCCGCTGCTTTGCGAGCGCGATCTCCCCCTGACCTGCGAGCGGCGCCGCGGCGCTCCAGTACCTCCACCGCCGGCGGTCCCGGCAACGGCGGTGGGCCAGTGATGCTGCTGTTTCGGCGGTCACGGGCCGGCGCTGTCGTTGGGGTGGGGTGTTAGTCGTTGGGGTGGGGTGTTATTTGTGCGGTTCGGCGCGGATTTTCAGTGGCGGGCGTTGGCGGCCCTTCTCGATGGCCGACTTGAGCTCAGCGGCGATCGTGCGCGGGTCGGTCCTGGTCTGCCTCGGTGTCACTTGCACGACGATGATCCCGTGCGCGCTCATCCGCCGGTGCCGCTCGATTGTCTTGGCCCACTGGGCCGGCGACAGGTGCCACTCTTGGGACTCCAGTTCACCGGCGACGCCGGCGTCAGGCCACCACAGGTCCGGGCGGGCCAGGAACTCAGCGCCTGCGTACAGGTCGGGGTTGTACATCGGCTCGGGCAGGTCGCTGCGCTTGACCAGCTGCCGCAGGTCCCCTTCGGCCGCCGACGCGATCCCGTCGGCGACCTCGCCGAGCACAGCCCGGAGCCGTCCGGACTCGCGGGTCGGCCCGGTCCGGAGTTCCTGCGCCAGCTGCTCGATTGTGCAGCTGCCGCCCTGGACGGCTCCGGCCACCAGTTCCCGCACCTCGCGCAGCTCGAACTCGCCCCGTGCGGTGTCGGCCACCGCCCGGGCCGCCAGCGCCCACCGGATGCCATTGAGCAGGTGGGCGTGCTCGGGCATCCGGGCGGTCCGGTGCACCCGGACGAAGCTCACGTCCTGCCGCCTGGCCGAGACCGGGATCAGCACATCGATCACCTCGGCCACCGGCACCCGCATCCCCAACTGGGCCAGCGCCGCCCGGCCGGTCAGCACGCAATCCGGGCCCGCGTACAACACCGCAGCGATCTCCCGCTGGCCGCCCGCCAGCGGCCCGTTGCTGCTGAGGTAGACCGCGGGGAGCACGGCCCGCCACGGCCCGCCCGGGCGAGCCCGGTGCCGCAGCTTGCCCTCTGACCACCCAGCCTCAAGCACCTGAGCCCGGGTAATAACCCCGCCCTGCTTCCGTAACACCGTCGCGACGGCACGGTCAGCATCTGAGTTAGCTGTCATGCCCGACATGCTCGCAGCCACCTCGGACAACAACCGTCAGACCAGCAGCAGCGCCGGGCCAAACGACGCTTCAGCATTCCCGCCCCCGAGGGTCCCAGCAACGGCGGCGGGCCAGCGACGCGGCTATTTCAGCGGTTGCGGGCCAGCGTTGTCGTGCGAGCGGCTGGCGGGCGCGGATTTCCGGGATCGGGTAGCGGCGGTGGGCCAACGACGCCGCTTCGGGCGCAGGCTGCCGCAGATCAGCGACAGCGTTGGGTCAGCGACGCGCTGCCGCTGGCCCTCTAGCCCTGGCCGCCTCGGACCAGCAACGGCGGCGGGCCAACGGCTCTTCAGCATTCCCGCCTCCGAGGGTCCCGGCAACGGCGGCGGGCCAGCGACGTGGCTATTTCAGCGGTTACGGGCCAGCGTTGTCGTGCGAGCGGCTGGTGGGCGCGGATTTCCGGGATCGGGTAGCGGCGCCGGGCCAACGACGCCGCTTCGGGCGCAGGCTGCCCCGACCTAGCAGCGGTGGTGGGCCAGCGACGCGTTGCCACCCGCCCTCTGCCCTTGGCCGCCCCGATCTAGCGGCGGCGGTCGGCCGGCGACGCTGCTAGATCGGGGCGGGGGAGCTGCGCCTGCGGGGGCCTGAATTTCGACAGGTCGGATTGCCGGATGCGCTAGTCGTTTCTAGGACGAAGCCACCAGGAAGCGGAATGGCTGCGCGGCATCATCTATAAAGGCAAGCACCGCAGGTCCAGCGTCGACAAGAGCGGATTCTGGGCCACGATCTTCAGCGCCGAGACGAGTCCGCCCAACAGCTATGCGGGGTGGCATGCGAGGAGTTGCTTCACCGACAAGGTCACCTGCGGTTCTCCGGCGGATCATCACAAGGAGTACTGGCGTAGTTCGGTTGATGCAGTTCGCCGCGCGGCATCCACGGGGCGGATGAGGGTCCGCCGCATTGTCGGTATCGCCTGGCAAGGTGGCAGCCATGAGCTTATGGAGGCACCATGGTAGCCATGACCGTAGCGAGGACGGACCTGCCGACCGACCGGCCGCTCACTGTCGATGACCTCGACCTGCTGCCCGACGATGGCCGCCGATACGAACTCGATGATGGGGTGCTCGATCGGCCCTTCCCGTGCCAGTTCACCCTGGCTGCCTTGGTCGCCGGGCCCTGGCGGCGATAGCGAGGCGGCCCTCATTGTCGGTATGAGCCCCTAGGGTGAGCGGGTGACCATGATGGCGGCTGACTCCCTACTTGACGGACTCAACCCGCAGCAGCGCGCGGCGGTGCTGCACGAGGGCAGTCCGCTGCTCATCGTGGCCGGCGCTGGGTCCGGCAAGACGCGGGTGCTCACGCACCGGATCGCCTACCTGGTCGCCGAGCGGGAGGTCGCCCCCTCCGAGATCCTCGCGATCACGTTCACGAACAAGGCGGCCGGCGAGATGGCCGCGCGCGCCCGCTCGCTGACCGGTTCGCAGGCCAGGGGCATGTGGCTGCTCACCTTCCACTCCTCCTGCGTGCGGATCCTGCGCCGGGAGGCGACCAGGTTCGGGTATCCGACCTCGTTCACGATCTATGACCAGTCGGACTCAGAGCGGCTGATGGCGCTGGTCTGCCGCGAGCTTGAACTCGACCCCAAGTACCACCCGGCCAAGGCCATGACCCACCGGGTCTCCACGCTGAAGAACGAGCTGGTCGACTACGAGACCGCCGCGGCGAACGCGTCTGGTTACCGGGAGAAGGCGCTCGCCGAGGCGTACGGCGAGTACCAGCGGCGGCTGGTCGCGGCCGGCGCGATGGACTTCGATGACCTGATCATGGTCACTGTCAACCTGTTCCAGGCCTTCCCTGACATGGCCGCCCACTACCGGCGCAAGTTCAGGCACGTACTCGTTGACGAGTATCAGGACACCAACCACGCCCAGTACGCGCTGGTCAGGGAACTGGTCGGCACTCAGCCGACCCCGCTGGGCGACGACGCTTTCCTGCCGCCAGGCGAGCTTTGCGTCGTCGGTGACGCTGACCAGTCCATCTACGCCTTCCGCGGCGCGACGATCCGCAATATCACCGAGTTCGAGCGCGATTTTCCCGGCGCCAGCGTCATTTTGCTTGAGCAGAATTACCGCTCAACCCAGAACATTCTGGCCGCCGCCAACGCGGTGGTGTCACTCAACACCGGCCGCCTGCCCAAGAACCTGTGGTCCGACGCCGGTGACGGCCCGCCGCTCGTCGGCTACGTCGCGGACAGCGAGCACGACGAGGCCGCCTTCGTCACCGAAGAGGTCGACCGGCTGAATGACGCGGGCGATGCGACCCCCGGCGAGGTGGCCGTCTTCTACCGGACCAACGCCCAGTCCAGAGTCTTCGAAGAAGTGTTCATCCGGGCCGGGCTGCCGTACAAGGTGGTCGGGGGAGTGCGGTTCTACGAGCGGCGCGAGGTTCGTGACCTGCTCGCTTACCTGCGGCTCATCGCGAACCCGCAGGACGAGATCTCGCTGCGCCGTGTAATCAACGTGCCAAGGCGCGGCATCGGTGACCGCGCGCTTGAGTACGTCGCGTCGCAGGCGGCCAGGGAGCGGATTAGCTTCGCTGACGCCATGGCTAAGCCGGCCGAGGTGCCGGGGATGCCGACCAGGTCAGCTAAGGCCATCGAGGCTTTCAACGAGATGATCACCGAGTTCCGGTTGGCCGAGGAGGTCGGCACCCCTGTCGGTGACATCGCCGAGGCGATCCTTGACCGCACCGGGTACGTCGCCGAGCTTGAGGCTTCGAGCGATCTGCAGGACGCGGGCCGGGCGGAGAACCTGACCGAGCTCGTCTCCGTCGGCCGCGAGTTTGACTCCAGGAACCCGGACGGCGGCCTGGCCGGATTCCTTGAGCAGGTGTCGCTGGTCGCCGATGCCGATCAGATTCCCGAAGGCAGCGACCACGGCGGCATGGTCACGCTGATGACGCTGCACACCGCCAAGGGACTTGAGTTCCCGGTCGTGTTCCTGACCGGCATGGAGGAGAACGTCTTCCCGCACGAGCGCTCGATCAACGACGATCGCGAGCTTGAGGAGGAGCGCCGGCTCGCCTATGTCGGCATCACCAGGGCCCGCCAGCGTCTGTACCTGACCCGCGCGGTCGCACGGGCCTGGTGGGGGCGGCCGTCGTATCACAAGCAGTCCAGGTTCCTGACTGAGATCCCGGCCGAGTTGATCGACTGGCGCCGCGATGCCTCGGCGGCGGCCTCCATGCTTTCTACCCCCGCCTCCGAGCGCCTGGCCCGGCGGCCGGGGGTGATGGCGGCCGGCAACCGCCCGGTGCCGTCGCTGAAGGCCGGTGATCTGGTCAACCACGACAGCTACGGGCTGGGCCGGGTGCTATCGGTGGAAGGCCGCGGAGATGATCCCGAGGCGAAGGTTGACTTCGGCGAGGAGTACGGGATCAAGCACCTGCTGCTGCGCTACGCCCCGGTGGAGAAGCTCTAACGTAGACGACCGCTGGCGGCGGGATACCCTGCGATGGCAGCATCAGCAGGGCACCACACGGCGAGAGGCGCAACGGGCATGAGCACTATCCGGGTCATCATCGCCAAGCCCGGGCTGGACGGGCACGATCGCGGCGCGAAGGTCGTCGCTCGCGCGCTGCGCGACGCGGGCGTCGAGGTTATCTACACCGGCCTGCACCAGACCCCCGAGCAGATCGTTGCCGCCGCCATCCAGGAAGACGCCGACGCGATCGGGCTGTCTATCTTGTCCGGCGCGCACATGACGCAGTTCGCGAAGGTGCTCGAGCTTCTCCGCGCGCAGAACGCGACGGACATCACGGTCTTCGGCGGCGGCATCATCCCCGACGCCGATATCACCGAGCTTGAGGCGATGGGAGTGGCGAAGATCTTCACCCCCGGCGCGCAGACCCGGCAGATCGTCGAATGGGTCAACACGGCCCTGGCCGGTAAGGCGGAAAGTCGGGCCGGCTGACCGAGGCCACTGCGACTGCCCGATAGGCTCAGCCTGGCGGTCGGCCGCTCTCGGCGGCGCTGCGGCCCGCGGAACTGCGGCACCCTCTCGCAGACGGCGGGTACCACCGCGAACTTTTTCAGTACCAATCAAGAACGGACGCGGACGTGGATCTGTTCGAGCATGAAGCTAAAGAGCTCTTCGCCGAATACGGCGTGCCAGTTCAGGCTGGCAAGGTCGCTTACACGGCGGATGAGGCAAAGGCCATCGCGGAGGAGTTCGCCGCCGCCGGACACCCGATGGTGGTCGTCAAGGCCCAGGTCAAGACCGGCGGCCGGGGCAAGGCCGGCGGCGTCAAGCTGGCCAAGAACCCCGACGAGGCCTACGAGAAGGCCAGCGCGATCCTCGGCATGGACATCAAGGGCCACACCGTGCACAAGGTGCTGATCGCCGAGGCCTATGACATCGAGCAGGAGTACTACCTGTCCTTCCTCGTCGACCGGGCCGGACGGCAGTTCATGTCGATCTGCTCCGTCGAGGGCGGGGTGGAGATCGAAGAGGTCGCCCACACCCATCCGGAGGCGGTCGCCAGGATCGGCATCGACCCGCTGACCGGCGTTGACCAGGCCAAGGCCACCGAGATCATCGAAGCCGGCCGCCTGCCCGCCCAGGCTGTCGACGGCGCGGTCGAACTCGCGACCAGGCTCTGGGCCATGTTCACCGACGAGGACGCCACCCTGGTCGAGGTCAACCCGATGGCGCTGACCACCGATGGCCGGGTCGCCGCTCTGGACGGCAAGGTCAGCCTCGACGACAACGCCGCGTTCCGCCAGAACCACGAGCGCTTCGCCGACCCGACCGCGGCCGACCCGATCGAGGCCCGCGCCAAGGAGAAGCACCTCAACTACGTCAAGCTCGAAGGGTCCGTCGGCATCATAGGCAACGGCGCCGGACTGGTGATGTCCACCCTCGACGTAGTCGCCTACGCAGGCGAGGAGTTCGGCGGCGTCCGCCCGGCCAACTTCCTCGACATCGGCGGTGGCGCCTCAGCCGAGGTCATGGCGAACGGCCTGGAGATCGTGCTGTCCGACCCGTCGGTCAGGTCAGTGTTCGTGAACGTCTTCGGCGGCATCACCTCGTGTGACGCGGTCGCCAACGGCATCGTCTCGGCGATCGGGCTGCTCGCCGAGCGCGGCGAGCCGGTCAACCGGCCGATCGTGGTCCGCCTGGACGGCAACAACGCTGCCGAGGGCCGCCGGATCCTGACCGAGGCGAACATTCCCGTGGTCGAGCAGGTCGCCACGATGGACGATGCGGCCCGGCGGGCTGCCGAATTGGCCAGCCTGGCCGTGACTGGAGCATGACATGGCGATCTTCCTGACCAGCGAGAGCAAGATCATCGTTCAGGGCATCACCGGCTCCGAAGGACGTAAGCACGGGGCGCGGATGATCGCGGCCGGCGCGAAGGTCGTCGGCGGCACGAACCCGCGCAAGGCCGGGCAGACGGTCGATCTTGGCGGCACCAGCGTTCCGGTGTTCGGCACCGTCAGCGAGGCGATGGCGCAGACCGGCGCCGATGTCTCCGTCGTCTTCGTACCTGAGCAGGGCACCAAGGCGGCGGTGATCGAGGCGGTCGACGCCGCGATCCCGCTGGTGATCGTGATCACCGAGGGCATCCCTGTGCATGACAGCGCCGCGTTCTGGGCTTACGCCTGCGACAAGGGCAACGTGACCCGCATCGTCGGCCCGAACTGCCCGGGCATCGCCTCGCCCGGCAAGTCCAACGCCGGCATCATCCCGGCCGATATCACCACGCAGGGCCGGATCGGCCTGGTCTCCAAGTCCGGCACGCTGACCTACCAGATGATGTACGAGCTGCGGGACATCGGCTTCTCGACCGCGGTGGGCATCGGCGGCGACCCGATCATCGGGACGACGCACATCGACTGCCTAGCGGCGTTCCAGGGCGACGATGAGACCGATGCGATCGTGATGATCGGCGAGATCGGCGGCGACGCCGAGGAACGGGCCGCCGCCTTCATCGAGGCCAACGTGACCAAGCCGGTCGTGGCCTACGTGGCCGGGTTCACCGCTCCCGAGGGCAAGACGATGGGCCACGCGGGCGCGATCATCTCGGGCTCGGCCGGCACCGCCCAGGCGAAGAAAGAGGCCCTGGAGAAGGTCGGCGTCAAGGTCGGCCGGACCCCGAGCGAGACCGCTCAGCTCGTCAGGGAGCTCATGGCCGGCCACTAACCGGGCGGCCGGGCACTGTGTCAGCACGCACTGGCCGGCCTCTGGATTCCGGCACTCAGCTCGCGCAAATCTTTGAAAATCAAAGGCTTGAAATCTTTTAGGCATAACGCATTGCGGCGGACGGTCAGGAGTCCAGAGGCCGGCCGGACTGTTTGAGGCCAATCGGCGCGCCTCCACCAGCCTGCGCTCCGGCATTGCAAGTGTGGGGTCTTGTGACGACTTCCGCCGAACGCGTCCGGCTCGCGGACTCTGGCCGCCAGGCCAGCCCAGGTGACAGCGACGGTGACGGCCGGGATGGACGCCTGTCCGGCTCGGTGACCCTGAACGGCATCCGGGCGGCCGCCACCGCCGCGCTCGCCGGACTGGCGACGATCACCACGCTGGCAGTCATCGGCTGGATCGCGTCGCCGCATCCCGGCCTCGGGCTGAACGGAGTACTGCGCACCTCGGCCGTCCTGTGGCTGGTCGGTCACCACGTGGCGGTCGAGGTCCACGGCGCCGGCCGGATCGGGATGCTGCCGCTCGGCCTGGTCCTGCTGCCGGGCGCCTTGCTATGGAGGGCGGGCCGGTCGGTGCTCAGGACGGGCGCTAACACCGGCCCCCAGCAGGTATTGTCGGCCGCCCTGGCCGTAGCCGTCCCCTACTCGGTGATCGCCGGCGTGCTGGCGATCATCAGTAAGTCCGCGCTGGCCAAGGCCTCGCTTCCGCAGGCGGTCCTGGCCGGCTTCGCGGTGGCGTTCGTGGCGGCCGGCTGCGGTGCCGCCCGCACGCTCGTTCCCTGGGAGAAGCTCGGCGCGTTCATGTCGGCCAGGGCAAGGTCGATCCTGGCCGGCTCGGCGGGCTCGCTAGCGCTGCTGGCCGCGGCCGCGACCCTGACCACGGCCGTGGCGATCGCCAATCACGTGCACCAGATCAGGGCGGTGTACGGCCTGCTCAACCCGGGCCTGGTCGGGGCCGGCCTGCTGCTGCTGGCCCAGCTCGCCTACCTGCCGAACGCGTTCGTCTGGGCGATCGCCTACATGCTCGGCCCAGGGATATCGGTCGGAGTCGGAACCGTCGTCTCACCCACCGGCTCGGTGCTCGGCCCGGTCCCGGCGTTCCCGCTGCTGGCCGCGCTTCCCGGCGGCCCGCACAGCTCAGCTCCCGGCTGGCTCGCCGCCATCATGCTGGCCATGCCCTATCTGGCCGGCGCGTTCGGCGGCCTGCTCGCGGTACGACTGGTTCCGCAGACCGTCGTCGACGCGGCCGCGATCAGGGGCTTTTGCAGCGGTGCGCTCAGCGCCGTCTTGCTCGGCATCCTCGCCGCCTTCGCGGGCGGACCGCTCGGTAACGGCCGGCTCTCGGCCGTCGGACCGTCAGCCTGGCAGGTCATGGTAGTGGGGACGCTCGAGCTCGGCATCTCGGCCGCGGTAACCGCTGGCGCGGCGAGCTGGTGGTACGGCCGGTCGAGCCTGCCAGCGCAGCCGGTGCGCCCGCCCGGGCCGGCCCGCAACCGCCCCCCAACTCACCCGCATACCGAACCCGGCCAGACCAGCATCGACAACGAGGACGGCCACGTCATCTACCTGGACCGATGGGCCGACGACCACGATCCCGCTGACTCGGCCAGAGGCCGCCACGGCCCGTCCGACCTGCCGTAGCTTCTGCTGGCATGAGCCCCTAAGGCTGCCCGGTCCCTAGCCGTATCGACCGGTAGAACTTGCTCATGCACGCATGCTGCTGAGATGAGTTCTGCGCCTGACTCAGGCAGTTCACGTAGTTATTGACCTGGGTAGGGAACGCCAGGTACGTCACCAGGATCGGAACCGAGATCAGGGTCGCCAAGGCGCCGAGCACGATCCCGCCGATCGCTCCGCGCGGCCGGTAAGAGCCGGTCCTGCGCGACTTAATCAGCGCCGTGATTCCGATGACGCAGGCCGCCAGGCCAACCGTCGTGCTGAAGGCCAGCAGATAGACGCCCTTGCGCAAGTCGGTCCCGAGTCCCAGCAGGGCCACCAGGCTTATCACGCCGAACACCAGCGAGGCGATCGCCCGGTGCCTGAGCTCGCGTCCAGGCGGTTCGGTCGGTCGCGAGGGACGCGAGGGTCGCGAGGGACGCGCGGGACGCTGCTGAGGCTGCGCTGTGCGACCCTGCTGCCCCGGTTGGCTTAGTCCGCCGGGAGCTTGATCCTCGCCAGGCCGGTACCAGTATCCGATCCCAGCCTGGCCATACGGCGGCGCCTGAACCGGTCGGTCCGGCTGGCCAGGTTGGCCTGGCTGCCCTGGCTGCCCTGGCTGGCCAGGTTGGCCTGGCTGGTCGCTCGGCGACCCGGAGCCGCCCTGCTGACCCAACTCGAACTGCTGCGGCTGCTCGACAAAGAACGGCTTGGGGCGCTCGCCCCCGGCCCCGGCCTCGGCCCCTTCATCGGATCTGCCCGAGCTGCCCGCACCACTGGCACCGTCAGGATCGGCCGTGTTACCAGGCTCATCTGGGGCACTCGGCGCGGGATGCGGGCTGAAGTCGGCGGGCAGTGCCGTTCCTCCGGTGTGTGGGTAACTCAAGCGTAGCCCGGCTAGGTTACCGCCACGTTGCTCCGACTTGGTGACCAGCACGACGTGGCGGCCCCGACCAATCCCGGTCGGGGCCGCCACCAGAGCTCAGAGCGGACGCGGACTACGGCTAACCGGCAGAGGGCAGGGTCAGCGTCTGAGCAGGGGAGTGCACGCTCGACGGGCGCTTGCCGGTGAAGATCCAGGTAAGCCGGCTGAAGTACTGATGCCCCGCATGATGCGGCCACGGAGCGGCTCGCCACAAGACGACCAGAATCGGGAACTTCACGTAGTGCCCGGCCGCGCAACTCGGATCGCAGTTGTTGACCTTCAGCGTCCCGCTCCCGTAGGCGGTGGACTTCCAGCTGCTCCAGGTCAGGCCGGAGACGAACTCCTGCGACGGCATGCAGCCCACGTCGTACGTCGCCGGCTTCACCAGCCCGCCGCCGTTGCAGTTGACCAGCACCACCGAAGGCGAACTGGCCGGCGCCGCAGGCCGAGCCGACGCCGGCCCCGCCACCATCACGATCGCGGCCGCAGCCCCAGCTAGAGTCGCGACGCCACCAGCGAAGCATGCCCGAGTGGTCTTGAGTCTCATTAGTAACTCCCTTTCATATGGGTAACGCCTCCTAAGACGCCGCTCGCATCAAAACGGACAACCATCAGGAAGAAATTTTGCGCGGGTCTTCCTCCGCCAGCCCCGAGCCCGGTCGACCGGCCCCTGGACCTAGCCCAGGCCATGGCCGTTGGCTGGGTGCGATGGGCGAGTGGCGAGGACCCGCATGGGAGGATCGCACGGTGAGCAAGGTCGCGATCACTAGGGCAATCGTCAGCGTCTACGACAAGACCGGCCTTGATCAGCTGGCGGCCGTCTTGCACAAATCCGGGGTCGAGATCGTCTCGACGGGCAGCACCGCCGAGGTAATCGCCGCCGCGGGCGTACCGGTCACCCGCGTCGAGGACGTGACCGGCTTTCCCGAGTGCCTCGCCGGCCGGGTCAAGACACTGCATCCGGGCGTGCACGCCGGCCTGCTCGCCGACCTGCGTGACCCGGACCACGTGGCGCAACTAGACCGGCTGGAGATCGCGCCATTTCAGCTGCTGGTGTCCAACCTGTATCCGTTCGAACGGACGGTCGCGGCCGGCGCCACCGATGCCACCTCCATTGAGCAGATTGACATCGGCGGTCCGGCCATGGTGCGCGCGGCGGCGAAGAATCACGCCAACGTCGCGGTTGTGACCAGCCCGGACGCCTACTCCGAGCTTGAGGCGGCGCTGGAAGCGGGCGGGTTCACCATCGAGCAGCGGCGACGGCTTGCCGCGCAGGCCTTCGCCCGCACCGCGAGCTACGACGCGGCCGTCGCCAACTGGTTCGCGTCCGCCTATGCGCCCGACGCGATCGCAATGGAGACCGGCTGGCCGGACGTCTCGGCCGCGAGCTGGGTCAGGAAAGACGTACTCCGCTACGGCGAGAACCCGCACCAGCGCGCCGCCATCTACCTCCCCTCAGCCGCTAGGCCAGCGGATCAAGCCGCCCCCGGGGCGGCGAACACCGGGGTGATGAACACAGGGGTGGCGAACGCCGAGCAGCTCCACGGCAAGGCGATGTCTTACAACAACTACGTGGACGCCGACTCGGCGTGGCGCACCGTGCGCGAGTTCGCCGAACCGTGCGTGGCGATCATGAAGCACTCCAACCCGTGCGGGATCGCGCTCGGCGCCGACATCGCCGAAGCGCACCGCAAGGCCCATGCCTGCGACCCGGTCTCCGCCTTCGGCGGCGTGATCGCCGCGAACCGCCAGGTCACTGCCGAGCTAGCCGCGCAGATCGCCGAGATCTTCACCGAGGTGATCATCGCCCCCGGCTACGACCAGGCCGCGCTGGAGATCCTGACCAAGAAGAAGAACCAGCGTCTCCTGCGCGGCTCGCTCCAGCCTCCCGTCCACGCCAGCGGGGAGGCGCCCGTGGTCGAGTGGCGGCAGATCGGCGGTGGCCTGCTCATGCAGACGACCGATCTGGCGGCCGAGCCTGGGGATCGCCCCGCCGGCTGGCAACTCGCTGCGGGACCGCCCGCGGGCGCCGACGTACTCGCCGACCTGGAGTTCGCCTGGCGAGCCTGCCGGTCGGTCAAGTCAAACGCGATCCTGCTGGCGTCCGGCGGTGCCTCGGTCGGCATCGGCATGGGCCAGGTCAACCGAGTCGATGCGGCCAGGCTCGCGGTGACCAGAGCGGGCGACCGAGCCGCCGGCTCCTTCGCGGCCAGCGACGCCTACTTCCCGTTCGCCGACGGCCTGCAAGTGCTGACCGACGCCGGCGTAACCGCGATCGCCGAGCCCGGCGGCTCAGTCCGCGACCCCGAGGTCATCGAAGCCGCCCAGCAGGCCGGCGTCACCCTCTACTTCACCGGCGTCCGCCACTTCTGGCACTAGCTCCTTCGCCGACGTCCGCCCCGGTCTGGCACGGGCTCGTTCGCGGGCGTCCGCCCCGGTCTGGCACGGGCTCGTTCGCGGGCGTCCGCCCCGGTCTGGCGCGGGCTCCTTGGCCGGGGTCCGCCCGTTCTGGCGCGGGCTCGTTCGCGGGCGTCCGCCCGTTCTGGCGCGGGCTCGTTCGCCGGCGTCCGCCCACTTATCCCTGGTTGGGACGACATATCCCTGGTTGGCGCCTTGATAATCAGGAGTAACCGGACAAAATTCGGCTCTAACCAGGGATAAGGCGTCCCGGCCAGGGATAAGTAGTCGGCGGTTTGGCCGGATTGGCGCTGCCGAGCCGGGAACGCAACGCGTGGCCGGCCTCGCTGTGTAGCCAGGGCGCGGCTGTGTAGTGACATTCGGCTGCCAGGCATGAGTCGTCCCTCAAGCGGAAGACTTCGCGGTGCTATTCGCTTTCTTTACCTGCTAATCGGCCACACTCGAAACCGAACGACAACCGTCGGGCCGAACATCGCCGCGAGCGTCCACTCCTAAAGTCGCTGGCTTGGCTCGCCGCCACTTCTGGCACTAGCTCCCCACCAGTATCACCAGCCACAGGCCCGGCTCCATGATCAACATGACATCCCGGATGAATATGCGCATTCATCATGAATCCGGGGGATGAATATGCGGATTCATCAGGTTGGATCGGGGCCAGCAGAGATCATGGCAACCCGTTCGCCGCCCCAACCACAACGCCAGCCACAGAATCCTCAGCAGCGGTCGCACTCGGCTGTCAACCGCGCCCGCTCCTGCGGCGCGCCTGTCGGCTTGGTCGCGCGCCCGCTGCTGCGGTGCGCCTGTCCCGCTCCACGCGTGTCCGCTCTACCCGTGTCCGCTCTACCCGTGTCCGCTCCACGCGTGCCCGCTCCACCCGTGTCCGCTCCACCCGCGCCCGCTCGTCGCGCGTCCGCTCTCTGCGCGTCCGCGCTCTGCGCCGCCGTCCCACCCCCGCCAAGCGGCTAAGCTACTTGTGAGTAACATAGGTCGCTAGTACTCTGCGAGGACCCGCGATGCGGGTCGCGTGAGCCGTTTGGCAGGCTTGCTTCTTGCTGTAAGCGTGGATGGCAGTTACCAGGGAGGTCGGACGCCCGACATGAACATCGTCGTCTGTGTGAAACAGGTGCCTGACACCTGGTCTGAGCGCACGCTCAAGGCTTCGGACTCCACTCTCGACCGGGACGCGGCCGACGCCGTGCCGAACGAACTCGATGAGTACGCGATCGAGGAAGGCCTGCGGATCGCCGAAGCGCACCAGGGCGGCGTCACGATTTTCTCGATGGGTCCGCCCCGCGCCGCCGAAACCATCCGCAAGGCGCTGTCGATGGGCGCCGACCAGGCCGTGCACCTGGTCGATGACGCCCTGGCCGGGTCCGACGTCCTGGGTACCTCGGCCGCGATGGCCCATGTGCTCGGCCGCATCGGCTACGACCTGATCATCCTCGGCAGCGAGTCGACTGATGCTAGGACTGGCGTCATCCCGGCGATGCTGGCCGAGCACCTCGGGATTCCGCAGCTCTCCTACGCCAGCAAGGTCGACATCGACGGGTCGAAGATCACCATCCACCGTCAGGCCGACTACGGCTACGACCGGATCGAGGCGACGCTCCCGGCCGTCGTGAGCGTGGTCGAGAAGATCAACGAGCCGCGTTACCCCTCGTTCAAGGGCATCATGGCGGCCAAGAAGAAGCCGGTGCAGACCTGGAGCCTCGCCGACGTGGAGCTCGACCCGTCCCAGGTTGGCCTGGCCAACGCCGGGTGCGAGGTAGTGAGCTTCGAGAAGCGGCCGCCGAGGCAGGCGGGCACGGTCGTTTCCGACGACGGCGATGGCGGTACCAAGGCCGCCGAGTACCTGGCCAGCAGGAAGTTCATCTGACCGCTCAAGCCCGGCGCTGGCGCAGGCAAGGCTGATCCGAGCAATGACGACATGGGAACGACGAGGGGCTGCCGAGAATGGCTGAGATCCTGGTATTCGCCGAGCACGATGGCGAGGCTGTCAAGAAGGTCACGCTCGAGCTCGTGACGCTCGCGCGCAAGTTCGGCGAGCCCGCCGTCGTGTGGACCGGGTCTGGTGCCGACGCCGCCCAGTCGAGGCTGGCCGAGTACGGCGCGGCGAAGATCTACGTGGCCGACGGCGCGGAGTTCGACGACTACGTGGTGGCCCCGAAGGCCGAGTTGCTAGCCGAATTGATGCAGCAGAAGTCGCCGTCGGCGGTGCTGCTGGCCAGTACGGCCGAGGGCAAGGAGATCGGCGGTCGGCTGGCCGTCAAGACCAGCTCCGGCATCTTGACCGATGTAGTGGGCCTCGGCGATGACTTCGTCGCCGAACAGCTCATCTTCGGTGGCGCGATCACCGTGACCGCGAAGGTGAGGACCGGTACTCCGATCATCGCCGTGCGGCCGAATGCGATCTCGCCGGAACCCGCCAGCGGGGCCGCGACCCTCGAGCCAGTCAGTCCCGCGATCAGCGACCAGGCCAAGTCCGCGAAGGTGCTTGAGCGCGTCGTGCAGCAACGAGGTGAGCGGCCGGAGCTGACCGAGGCGTCAATCGTGGTGTCCGGCGGCCGTGGCGTCGGCTCGGCCGAGAACATGGCCCTGATCGAGCAGCTGGCCGACTCGCTCGGCGCGGCGGTTGGCGCATCGCGCGCGGTCACCGATGCGGGCTGGTATCCGCACCAGTTCCAGGTCGGGCAGACCGGCAAGACGGTCTCGCCGCAGCTTTACGTCGCGGTCGGGATCTCGGGCGCGATCCAGCACCGGGCCGGCATGCAGACCTCCAAGACGATCATGGTCGTCAACAAGGACCCTGAGGCCCCGATCTTCGAGCTAGCCGACTACGGCGTCGTCGGCGATTTGTTCAAGGTCGTCCCCCAGCTAGTAGAAGAAATCGAAAAGCGCACCAACTGACCTGACCCAAGCCGGAGCCCGGCGGGGAAATCGCGTGGCGGGGCGGCCTTAGGTCGGCGAGAATTTCAGGGCCGGGATGGCGGGGGCAGCGGGCGGTGTTGTCGTTCGCGGTTACTCGGCGGCGCTCATGCTCCCGCATAGGCCAGTTAGGCTGGTAAGACCATGGCAAACCTTGAATCCCGCAGCGGCACCCACGACCGATGCCAGGTCTACCTGGACCACGCGGCCAGCACGCCGATGCTGCCCGAGGCCTTCGACGCCATGGTGGCCGAACTAGTGCATACCGGAAACCCGTCCTCCCTGCACAACGCCGGCCGCCGGGCCCGCCGCGTCATCGAGGAGTCGCGCGAGCAGATAGCCCAGGCCTACGGCGCCCGCCCGAGCGAAGTGATCTTCACCAGCGGCGGCACGGAGGCCGACAACCTGGCGATCAAGGGCCTGTTCTGGTCCCGCCGCGGCCCGGCCGAGGCTGGCCCGACCCAGCCATCCAGCGCGGCCAGGCCACGCAACCGCATCCTGGCCACCGCCACCGAGCACCACGCCGTGCTTGACTGCGTTCGCTGGCTCGGCGAGCACGAAGGCGCCGAGGTGGAGTGGCTCGGCGTGGACAGCGACGGCCTGCTAAACCCGGACACGCTGCGCGAGGCGATCGAGCGCGACCCCGACGGCGTAGCCGTAGTCAGCGTGATGTGGGCGAACAACGAGGTCGGCACGATCCAGCCGATCGCGGAGCTAGCGGGCGTCGCGGCGCAGTACCGTATCCCGTTTCACAGCGACGCGGTCCAGGCGGCCGGTCAGCTTCCGGTCAGCCTGGCCGACAGCGGCGCGACCGCGCTGACGATCACCGGGCACAAGATCGGCGGGCCGGTCGGGGCGGGCGCCCTGCTGCTGGCCCGCGGCCAGGACCCGGTGCCGGTCCTGCACGGCGGCGGCCAGGAGCGGGACGTGCGTTCGGGCACGCTGGACACCGCCGCGATCGCCGGGTTCGCCGTCGCCGTCGACTGGGCGGCACGCAACCAGGCCGAGCACGCGGCCAGGATCGGCAAGCTCAGGGATAGCCTGATCGACGCCGTGAAGACCACCGTGCCGGACGCGATCTTGAACGGCGCCGAGCCCGGCCCGAACCGGCTGGCTAGCAACGCTCACTTCTCCTTCCCTGGCTGCGAGGGCGACGCGCTGCTGATGTTGCTCGATGCCAAGAGCATCGCCTGCTCAACCGGATCAGCCTGCACGGCCGGCGTCGCCCAGCCGAGCCACGTGCTGCTGGCGATGGGCGCCGACCGGGCGCGGGCCAAGAGTTCGCTGCGGTTCTCGCTCGGGCACAGCAGCACCCAGGACGACGTCGACGCGCTCGGCAACGTGATCGGCGAGGTCGTCGAACGAGCCCGGCGGGCAGGCCGATGACCACGCCAGCGCAGACCAGCCCGATGAAGGTTCTCGCCGCCATGTCAGGAGGCGTCGACTCCGCCGTGGCCGCCGCCCGGGCCGCCGAGGCCGGATACGACGTGACCGGCGTGCATCTCGCCCTCTCGGAGAACCCAAGCTCCTACCGCACCGGCGCCCGAGGCTGCTGCACGCTCGAAGACGCTCGCGACGCCCGCCGGGCCGCCGACGTGATCGGCATCCCGTTCTACGTGTGGGACATGGCCGAACGATTCGCCGCCGATGTCGTCGACGACTTCGTCGCCGAATACGCCAGGGGCAACACCCCCAACCCGTGCCTGCGCTGCAACGAGAAGATCAAGTTCGCGGCCGTGCTCGACCGGGCGGTCGCGCTCGGCTTCGACGCCGTCTGCACAGGTCATCACGCCAGCATCGACGCCAGCACCGGCCAGCCCCGGCTGGTTCGCAGCGTCGATCAGGGCAAGGACCAGTCCTACGTGCTGGCCGTGCTCACGCCGGCCCAGCTCAGCCGCGCGCTGTTCCCGCTCGGCGACAGCACCAAGGACCAGGTCAGGGTCGAGGCCGCCCAGCGCGGACTCGCGGTCGCCGACAAGCCGGACAGCCACGACATCTGCTTCATCGCCGACGGCGACACCAGGGCGTTCCTGCGCCGCAAGCTCGGCGAGGCCCCCGGCCCGATCGTCGATGTCGACGGCCAGGAGATCGGCCGCCACGACGGCAGCTACGGCTTCACCGTCGGCCAGCGGCGCGGCCTGCGGATCGACACCCCGGCCAGCGACGGCAAGCCGAGGTACGTGCTCGACATCGAGCCGGTCTCCAGCACCGTCCGCGTCGGTCCGGCGGCCGCGCTCGACGTCACCGAGATCATCGCCGCCCGCCCGGTCTGGACCGGCTGCGAACCCCCTTCTGGTCCCATCGAGGCCGCGGTCCAGCTCCGCGCGCACGGCGAGACCTTCCCAGCGACCTGCGAGCCCGGGCCCGACGGCGACTCGATCAAGATCAGGCTGCACACCCCGGCCCGAGGCATCGCCCGCGGCCAGGCCGCCGTCCTCTACGACGGCCAGATAGTCCTGGGCTCAGGAACTATCGCGAAGACTGCGAGTGCTGCGCCATCGCCTAACTGATCAACGTCTGTGCTGTCCAATACGATGTCCCAGTGACTGACAGGCAGCAGTTCCCCTGGCCGGCGGCCAGCGCTACCGGCGTAGGTTCCTGGCCGGGCACCGACCCGCGCGAAGCCATGGCGGTGATACTCGGCGAGCTGCCAGAACTTCCGCACCTTCCCGAGCTCCCCGCCCGCGGACCCGGGGCGGACCTGGTCGGTCGCACCGCGGGCCTGCTCGTTGACCTGCCGGTGCAGACCACCGCCAGCGGCTGGCGGCTCGGCGCCAGGTCAGGCCGCGACTCAGGCCGTGTGAGCAGCTATATCTCGGCCGACCTCGACGCGCTCGAGGAGGCGGCGGCCAGCTACGCGGGACTGTTCAAGATCCAGGTCTGCGGCCCGTGGACGCTCGCGGCCTCGCTCGAACTCACCCGCAGCGTCGAACCCGCCCTGGCCGACCCCGGCGCGGTCGCCGATCTCACCAGCTCGCTGGCTGAGGGCCTTGCCGCCCACGTAGCCGCCGTCCGCGGCCGGCTGCCCGACGCGACGATCCTCGTCCAGCTCGACGAGCCCGCCCTGCCCGCCGTGCTCGCCGGCTCGGTGCCCACGGCCAGCGGCCTGCACCGGATCCGGCCGGTCGACGAACCGATCGCAGCCGACCACCTCCGCGCCGTCCTGACTCCGGCATCCGCACCGGCTGTCGTTCACTGCTGCGCTCCGGAAATTCCTTTTTCATGCATAACGCTTTGCGGGGCTTTGGGCGTCTCTTTCGACCTTGCCCTGTTCAGGCGAACTGACGAGGACGCCTTCGGTGAAGCGGTCGAATCCGGCCTGGGCATGTTCATCGGCGCCATCCCCGCCGCCGCGCCGCCCAAGACCCAGCGGCCGGACGAGGACGGTCGAGTCCCGGCCACCGAGATCATCGACCGGTGGCTGCGGATCGGCCTGCCCGCCGCCAGCCTGACCGGCCAAGTCGTCATCACCCCAGCCTGCGGCCTAGCCGGTGCGCCCCCGGCCTACGCAAGAGCCGCCCTCACCCGGAGCCAGTCAGCCGCCCGGCTGATCCCAGAGCTGATGCAGGAGCGCGTTCCATGAGCGAACCGATTGAGCCTGAAACGGCCGAAGGCGCGGGGGATGCGGGGGATCGTCCCCCAGCGGGCAACGCAGAGTCGACGGTCACGGTGGCGCCGGCGAGCATTGAGGCTAAGCACCGGCACGCGGAACTGGCCGAGCAGGTAGCGGACGCCAATCACCGATACCACGTGCTCGACTCGCCCGTGATCTCCGACTTCGACTACGACAAGCTGGCCCGCGAACTACGCGAGCTTGAGGAGACTTACCCGGAGCTGCGCACCCCGGACTCGCCTACTCAGCAGGTCGGCGGTGAGGTGATCGCGGTCGGCTTCGCGCCGGTCACCCACCTGGAGCGGCTGTACAGCCTCGACAACGTGTTCTCGCCCGAGGAACTTGACGGCTGGTACGCCCGGGCCGAGCGGCTCGGCGGCACCGGCCGTTTCTTGTGCGAGCTGAAGATCGACGGCCTGGCGGTCGACCTGGTCTACGAGAACGGGCTCCTGGTCAGGGCCGCGACCAGGGGCGACGGTACGACCGGCGAGGACGTCACCGCGAACGTCCGCACGATCGCCACCGCCCCGGTCAAGCTGGCCGGTTCTGGCTGGCCCGCGACGCTGGAGGTGCGCGGTGAGGTGTTCTTGCCGGTAGCGGCCTTCCATGAGCTGAACGAGCGGCAGGCGGAGGCAGGCAAGCCCCCGTACGTGAACCCACGCAACACCGCCGCCGGCTCGCTGCGCCAGAAAGACCCGGCCGTCACCGCGTCCCGGCCGCTGGACCTGATCCTGCACGGCGTCGGCGCGGTCATCGGCGAGCCGGCCGAGCGACCTGACAGCCAATCGGGCTGGTATGACCGGATGCGGGACTGGGGCCTGCCGGTCAGCAAGCTCTACAAGGTCGTACCCGACTTCGACGGCGTGCGCGAGTACATCGCCCACTACGGCGAGCACCGGCACGATCCGCCGTACGACATCGACGGCGTCGTGGTCAAGCTGGACCAGCTCGCCGTCCAGACCGCGCTGGGCACTACCAGCCGCGCGCCCCGCTGGGCAATCGCCTACAAGTACCCGCCTGAGGAGGTCACCACCAGGCTGCTCGACATTCAGGTGAATGTCGGCCGTACCGGGCGGGTCACCCCGTTCGCCGTGATGGCGCCGGTGATCGTCAGCCAGTCAACGGTCGAGCGAGCCACCCTGCATAACCCGGACGAGGTCATCCGCAAGAACGTGCTGATCGGCGACATGGTCGTGCTGCGCAAAGCCGGCGACGTGATCCCCGAGGTCGTCGGGCCGGTGCTCGACCTGAGGGACGGGTCGGAGCGTGCGTTCGAGTTCCCCGTGCAGTGCCCGAGTTGCGGCACGACGCTGGCACGCGAGGAGGACGAGGTCGACTGGCGCTGCCCGAACACCAGGTCGTGCCCGGCCCAGCTGGTCGAGCGGCTGTACCACATCGGCAGTCGGGGGGCCTTTGACATCGAGGTGCTCGGCGGGAAGGCAGCCTACGCACTGCTCGATGACGGGCTGGTGACCGACGAGGGAGACGTGTTCGGCCTCTCGGCCGACGATCTAGCGGGGTCATCGTTCTTCGTGACGATTGGCGGCGCGCTCACTGCGAACGCCACCAGCCTGCTGCGGAACCTAGAGGATGCCCGCACCCGGCCGTTGTGGCGAGTGCTGGTCGCGCTGTCGATCAGGCACGTCGGCCCGACGGCGGCGCGGGCGCTGGCGGCGGCGTTCGGCTCGGTCGACGCCATCGCGGCCGCCCCGGCCGAAACCCTGACGCTCGTCGACGATGTCGGCCCGACGATCGCTAATTCGATCATCGACTGGTTCGGTGTCGACTGGCATCGGGCGATCGTCGAGAAATGGCGCGAGGCCGGCGTGCGGCTGGCCGACCCTGACTTCACCGGGAAGGGTCCAGGCGCGGACGCTGAGGATGGCGCCGCGAAACCGCTGGCCGGAGTGACCGTGGTGATTACAGGAACCCTTCCCAACCTCACCAGGGAGGAAGCGGCGCAGGCGGTTCAGGAGCTCGGCGGCAAGGTGTCAGGGTCGGTCTCGAAGAAGACCCGCTTCGTCGTGGCGGGGGAGAACCCTGGCTCAAAGCTCGACAAGGCCGCCTCTCTCGGCGTGCCCGTAATCGACGAGGACGGCCTGCGGGTACTGCTTTCTGATGGACCTGAGGCGGCCGGTGCAATCGCGACAACCGGGGCGGAAGAGGCTTAACGTAACCGCAGGTCAAGATGGTGCCGTAGTAGCAGATCACGGTTGGTAGCCGGTTAACTACGACAAGGCGGCTAGTAACAGATAGTATGCGTTTGGCTGCGTCAAGTGTAGTTCTCGGGGTAGCCTGATCGGCAGTGAATCACGCACCGGCTCCCCCCGGTTACTCCGGCGGCTCGTGAGGACACCATGAAAGACGCGAACGACACGCGGAACATTGGTCCGCGTTTCGGCTCTCCGCTGTGGGTTTATATGACCGGGGTATCGGTCGCCGGCAGCGCTGTACTTGTCCTTGCCTTTATGTACCTGGGCAGGGTGCGTGGCCATCACCTGTCCCTGCCGATGTTCTGGGTTGTGTCCGGCATGATCCTGGCCGGCGAGATCTGGCGGATCGCCACCCCAGGGCGTGGCAGCGCCGACTCGCTGGCCGCGGCCAGGTCGGTCACCTTCGCCGCGATGCTGTTCTGGGGTTTCCCTGTGGCGGTACTGGTGAGGGCGGCCGCCGTGGTCGTGGGCGGAATAGCGCAGCGGCACACGCCGTACCGGGTCGCGTTCAACGCCGCCCAGCTCAGCCTGAGCCTTGGTGCGGCCGAACTGGTCATGCTCGGACTCGGGGTCAACCCGACGATCGTTCATCACTGGCGCCCGGAGAACCCTGGCTCCTGGCTGGTGATCTTCGCCGCCGTCGCGTACTTCATCGTCAACTACTCGCTGGTCGCGTTCGCGGTCTCGCTTCGCACCAGGTCGCCGATCAAGTCCGTCGTGCAGGCCAACCTTCGCTACCAGGCCGCTGCCTCGGTCGTGCTGTTCGCCACCGCTCCGCTGATCACGATCGCGATGGAGACGAAGGAGCCGCTGATCGCCGCGCTGTTCGCGTTCCCGCTGGCCACTATTTATGTCAGTGCCGCGATGTCGGTGCAGCGCGAGCATCAGGCCAGCCACGACGAGCTGACCGGCCTGGTCAACCGCAAGCTGCTGGCCAAGCGGGGCAACGAAGCGCTGGCCAAGGCCGCGACGGCCGGCACCAGGTCCGGGTTCCTGCTCATCGACCTGGACCGGTCAACCGGCCTCAAGCAGGTGAACGACACGCTCGGGCACGCGGTCGGTGACCGGCTGCTGCAGGTCGTCGCGCACCGGCTCGGGCATAGCGTGCGTCCGGGTGACGTGGTGGCCAGGCTCGGCGGTGACGAGTTCGCCGTGCTGCTGCCCTCGGTCAAGGAGCCGGGCGTGGCCAGGGAGGTAGCGTCCAGGCTGCGTGCCGCCTTGGCCGAGCCGGTGCGGCTAGAGACGATCGTGTTCGAGATCCAGGCCAGCGTCGGGTTCGCGATCTATCCCGACGACGCGAGCGGCTTCGAGCAGTTGCTGCAGCGCTCCGACGTGGCGATGTACGTGGCGAAGGAACGAGGCAGCGGCACCGAGCGCTACAACGCCGAGTACGACCGCAACTCCGCCGACCGGCTGGCGCTGCTCGGCGACCTGCGCGGCACGATCCAGCGCGGCGAGATCGAGCTGTACTTCCAGCCCAAGGTCCGGCTGTCCGACGGCCAGGTGCTCGGCATGGAGGCCCTGGCTCGCTGGCCGCATCCGCGCCGGGGCGTGCTGGCGGCGGCCGACTTCGTCGGCCTGGCCGAGCAGTCGCACCTGATGAGCGAGCTCACCGAGCAGGTGGTCGACAAAGCCCTGGCCCAGGCTTCGCGCTGGTGGAAGGACGGGCTGCCGGTCCAGGTCGGCGTTAACCTGCCGGCCAGGGACCTGATCAGCGGCCGGATCGTCGACCTGATCAACGGCGCGCTGAGCCGGCACGGCCTGCCCCCGCAGGCACTGCGGCTCGACATAGACGAGCAGTTGCTGGCTGGCCGGGCGGCCCAGGCGGCCGCGACCATGCAGGCGCTGTCCGACCTCGGCGTCGGGGTGAGCCTGGATGACTTCGGCACCGGGTACTCCTCGCTGGCCCAGCTCACCGGGCTCGGCGTCACCGAGGTCAAGCTGGATCCGGCCCTGATCCGCGGCCTGCCGGACTCCATCGAGCACAGCGTCACGATCAAGTCTCTGGCCCGGCTGGCGTCCTCACTAGGCATCAGGTCAATCGGCGAGGGCGTGGAGACTCAGGCCGCCGCCGACGCGCTGCGCCTGCTCGGCTGCGACGGCGCCCAAGGCTGGCACTTCTCCCGCCCGCTCAACGCGGCCATGGCCTCGGAATGGCTCTCCGAGCACTACCTAGCCGAACCCGCCCCGACTCCCTGCATCGACGGCGCCAAGCTAACCGAGCAACTAACCCGCCGCAGCCCAGACTCCCCAGTCCCCGCTGGCCGCCCGGACCCCCCAGCCAAGCCCAAAACCATCCCCGCCGCCGTCCCCGCCACCAGGTAACTCCTCGATCCCAGCGACATTGTTGAACCGTGCGCGCACCTCCAGCAACGCATGCGGGCCGACAATGCTGTAAGCCCTGCGGGGTTCACGACATTGTTGACCCGCGCGCGTCGCAGCCCTCGGTGGTCGCGGCCAATCGGGGTGGCGTGCCCGGATGGTCGATGCTGCGGCCGATGTGAGAGGGCGGTCCGTGCGGGCTAATCCGTTCGGTCAGTCCGTCGCACCGGCCTAGGATGGCGGGCGTGTCCATTACCCGAGATGAGGTCGCGCACCTCGCCAAGTTGTCCAGGCTGGCGCTCACGGAAGACGAGCTTGATCATTTCGCCGGGCAGCTTGATGTCATTATCGGCGCCGTGGCCAGGGTGCAGGAAGTCGCAGCGGCCGGCATCCCGCCCACCACGCACGCAGCCGAACTCGTCAACGTCTTCCGTGACGACGTCGTCCAGGCACCGCTCGATGCGCAGGCGGCGCTGTCTCAGGCGCCCGCTGCCGAGCAGGACCGGTTCCGCGTTCCCCGCATCCTGACGGAGGAATAGGCGATGACTGGTAACTACCAAAAGGCCGAAGGCGCGGGGGGTGCGGGGGGTCGCCCCCCCGCAGGCGACGCTGCCTTGACCACTATGACCGCGGCTCAGATGGCCAAAGCCGTGGCCGACGGCGAGCTTTCGGCGGTCGAGCTCGCCCAGGCGCACCTGGACCGGATCGAACTCACCGACGTCGCGGTCCGCGCGTTCCTGCACGTCGCGCCCGAGGCCGCCCTAGCGGCAGCCAGGAAGGTCGACGAGGAGCGGGCGGCCGGTAAGCCGCTCGGGCCGCTGGCGGGCGTGCCGCTGGTGCTGAAGGACGTGTTCACCACCAAGGACATGCCCACTACCTGCGGGTCGAAGATCCTGGCGGGCTGGCAGCCGCCGTACGACTCCACGATCACCAAGCGGCTGCGCCACGCCGGGATCGTCATCCTCGGCAAGTCGAACATGGATGAGTTCGCGATGGGCTCCTCCACCGAGAACTCCGCGTTCGGCCCTTCGCGCAACCCGTGGGACCTGAAGCTGATACCCGGCGGCTCGTCCGGCGGCTCGTCGGCCGCGGTCGCCGCCTACCAGGCACCGCTGGGCATCGGCACCGACACCGGCGGATCGATCCGCCAGCCGGCCGCGGTCTGCGGCCTGGTCGGCACCAAGCCAACCTACGGCGGCAACTCCCGCTACGGCGTAGTCGCTTTCGCCTCCTCGCTCGACACCCCGGGCCCGCTGGCCAGGACCGTGCTCGACGCGGCGCTGCTGCACGAGGTGATGTCCGGGCACGACCCGGCCGACTCCACCTCGCTCGACGCGCCGGTCCCGCCGGTGGTCGCCGCCGCCCGAAACGCCGACGTGGCCGGGCTCACCATCGGCGTCGTCTCTGAGCTGAGCGGCGAAGGCTACGAGACCGGCGTGCTGACCAGGTTCAACGAGACCGTCGAGCTGCTGGAGTCGCTGGGTGCGAAGGTCCAGGAGGTGTCCTGCCCGCACTTCACCTACGCTCTGCCTGCCTACTACCTAATCGCCCCGAGCGAGTGCTCATCGAACCTGGCCAGGTTCGACGCCATGCGGTACGGCCTGCGGATCGGCGACGACGGCGAGGCCAGCGCGGAAGACGTGATGAGCATGACCAGGGCGGTCGGCTTCGGCGCCGAGGTCAAGCGCCGGATCATGCTCGGCACCTATGCATTGTCCAGCGGCTACTACGACGCCTACTACGGCAAAGCCCAGCAGGTGCGCACGCTGATCGTCAGAGACTTCGATCAGGCCTTCGAGCAGGTCGACGTGCTGGTCTCGCCGACCACGCCGACTACGGCCTTCCCGATCGGCGAGCGGGCCGATGACCCGATGGCCATGTACCTGGCCGACCTGTGCACGATCCCGAGCGACCTGGCCGGGAACGCGGCGATCTCGGTGCCGTGCGGCGTCGCCCCGGAGAACGGCCTTCCGGTCGGCTTCCAGGTGATGGCGCCGGTGCTGGCCGACGACCGGCTCTACCGGGTCGCGGCTGCGATCGAGACCGCACTCGACCAGCGGCGCGGCTATCCGCTGCTAACCCAGGCCCGCGGCCTGGATCAGATTGCGGACGTGACCGAGGCAGGACGGTAAACGATGACCACTACAGCAATTAAGCCGGTCCCGTTCGACCTCGCGACCAGCAAGTACGAGCCGGTGATCGGCCTGGAGACGCACGTCGAGCTCGGCACTGTCACCAAGATGTTCTGCGGCACGCCGGTCACCTTCGGCGCCGAGCCGAACTCGGCGGTCTGCCCGGTCTGCCTCGGCCTGCCGGGATCGCTGCCGGTGATCAACAAGACCGCGATCGAGTACACGATCAAGATCGGCCTCGCGCTGAACTGCTCGATCGCCAGCTGGTGCCGGTTCGCCAGGAAGAACTACTTCTACCCGGACATGCCGAAGAACTTCCAGATCTCGCAGTACGACGAGCCGCTGTGTACCGATGGCTGGCTTGAGGTCGAGGTCGATGGCCACGAGTTCACCATCGGCATCGAGCGCGTGCACCTGGAAGAGGACACCGGCAAGTCGATGCACGTCGGCGGCGCGACCGGCCGGATCCACGGCGCGGACTACTCGCTGGTCGACTATAACCGGGCCGGGATCCCGCTGGTCGAGATCGTCACCAAGCCGATCCCGGGCACCGCGGCGCTGGCTCCGGCCGTGGCCAGGGCCTACGTAGCCGAACTGCGCGACCTGCTGCGCTCGCTGGACGTCTCCGACGTGCGGATGGAGCAAGGCTCGCTGCGCTGCGACGTCAACACCTCGATCGCGCCGATCGGCTCGCCCGACTGGGGCACGCGGACCGAGACCAAGAACGTCAACTCACTGCGCTCGATCGAGCGGGCGGTCAGGTCCGAGGTCGAACGCCAGGCCGGAGTGCTCGACGCCGGCGGCCGGATCGTGCAGGAGACCAGGCACTTCCAGGAGGACACCGGCGCCACCACCTCGGGCCGCAGCAAGGAAGAGGCCCAGGACTACCGGTACTTCCCCGAACCTGACCTAGTGCCGATGGCTCCGGCTCGGGAATGGGTCGAGGAGATCAGGGCGTCCCTGCCCGAGCTACCCGCCGCCCGCCGGGTGCGGCTGCAGGCGCAGTGGGGCCTATCCGACCTCGACATGACCGCGCTGCGCAACGCCGACGCGCTCGATCTGGTCGCCGAGACGGTAGCCGCCGGCGCGCCGGCCGGACCGGCCCGCAACTGGTGGCTCGAAGAGTTGTCCAGACGGGCCAACGACGCCGGCATCGAACTGGCCGCGCTCGCGATCAGCCCGGCCCAGGTCGCCCGGATCATCGAATTGGTCGAGCAGGGCCAGCTGAACAACAAGCTCGCCCGGGTGGTGGTCGACGGCGTGCTGGCCGGCGAGGGTTCGCCCGATGAAGTCGTCGCCTCCCGAAATCTCGCGGTCGTGACCGACACCAGCGTGCTGGCGGCCGCCGTGGACGAGGCCATCGCCGCCAACCCCGACATCGCCGCCAAGATCGCCGACGGCAAGATCGCCGCGGCCGGCGCGCTGGTCGGCGTGGTGATGAAGGCGACCAAGGGCCAGGCCGACGCGGCCAGCGTGCGCGAACTGATCTTGCAGCGCTGCGGTGCCGGCAACTAGCGAGACCGTGGCTAACCATGAGGGCAGCATGCTGGTCTGGGTGCCGATCCCTCCGGTAGCGGCGGCCCTTGACGGGGTCGACGGCATCACGGTAGAAGTCGTCGATCCGGACGCGATCGACGCCGAGGGTGGTGAACTGCCGGCTTCGGCGGCGCAGGTCGAGTTCTACGTGCCGCCGCTATTCCCGCGCCCGCCTGCGATCGCCGCGCTCGCGGCGATGCCGAACCTGCGGGTAGTGCAGACGCTCACCGCCGGCATCGATCTGCTGCTCCCGCACCTGCCGCCCGGCGCGGTCCTCTGCAACGCCCGGGGCATGCACGATGTCAGCACCGCCGAGTGGGTGGTGACGGTGATGCTGGCCTCGACCCGCAAGATCCCATTTTTTATGGGAGAAAGCATTGCGGGGCGTTGGACGCCTGCCTTCGCTAACTCGCTCGCGGGGCAGACTGTCCTGATCATCGGCCACGGGTCGATCGGCCAGGCGGTAGAGCGCCGCCTGGCTGGTTTCGAGGTCGACATCGTCCGGGTGGCGAGAACAGCCCGTGACGGAGTGCACCCGGTCTCCGAGTTGCCGGAGTTGCTGCCGCGGGCTGACGTGGTGGTGCTGCTCGCACCCGTGACGCCGGCCACGGCCGGCCTGGTCGACGCCGCTTTTCTCGCGTCGATGAAGGATGGCGCACTGCTGGTTAACGGCGCCCGGGGAACCCTGGTCCGCACCGATGACCTGGTGACCGAACTGGCCAGCGGCAGGCTGTTCGCGGCCCTGGACGTGACCGACCCCGAGCCGCTGCCGTCCGCCCATCCGCTCTGGGGCCTGCCGAACGCGCTGATTACCCCGCACGCCGCGGCCACCACCTGGCGGTCGGCGACCGCTGTGCTCGGGTTCCTGCGCGAGCAGGTACAGCGCCAGATCGAGTCCGATCCGCTACTTAACGTTATTACTGGGGAATACTGAGCCATCAGCGCCTGACGACAGAGCCATCAGCGCCTGACGACAGAGCGTTCGTTCAGCACTTTGTGGTCGCACCTACTTCTTTCCTCAATCGAAGCGTGACCTGCTGCACGTAGAGTCATCCGTGGTTGCTTAGAGCGCATCAGTGTTTGGCAGGTCGCGACGCAGCGGCTGCCCGGGTCAGCGCCTCGAGTTTTGCCTAGTACCCAATGGCGGGGGGACTGCCTGTTGGGCATTGTCGGTACGGCCGAAACCAGCGGGGCTCAGTCCGACTAAAAAAGTATTTGCGGGGAAATCTGGAGGCCATGGTGCTGCGGGCGAGGGAGCGGGAGGGCCGGCTATGAGTACGGTCACGTTCGCCTGGTCGGCTGCCTGGATTTTGATGGGCGCGGTCGCCGTGATGCGGCTGTGGCGCCGGTCGGAGAGCCCCGAGCCGTTCATCAGGACTGCCTACCGCTGGCTCGCGGCCGCGGCTGCGTGCCTCGCCGTGGGCGGCACCGCTCAGCAGGCGGCCGAGGGCGTGATTGGCGGGCCGGCGCCGTTGCGGATCGCCGACTTGATCAGCCTGGCCGCACTGCCCGCGCTGATCATTGGCCTGGCGACGATTACCTCCGACCGGGTGAAAACGGCCGGCGGTCAATTGGAATCCAGCCGCTGGCGGAGGCTGGAAGAGGCTACTGCGCGGGGCTGGCTGCGGCCGGGTGCGGTGCTGGACAGCGCGCTGCTCGTAGTGTCGTTGTTCGCGATCGGCCTGGTGACCCTGTTCGGGCCGGACTACGGCGGCTCGGGCATCGGGTCGGCCGCGTTCGCCGTTCACCTGATCCGTCCGGTGATCGACCTGCTGGCCCTCGGCCTGGTCCTGCTGCTGGCTCCGCGTAGCCCCCGGCTGGTCGCCGCGCCCGCGCTGGCACTCCTCGCGGTCACGATCGGTGACGCCTTGGCCGTTGGCGCCCGAATGAGCGGCTTCGACGCCGGCGTGGGCTCGCACCTGGCGCTAGTGATCGGGCTTGGCCTGCTGGCATTGACCCCGGAGCCGAGTACCGCCGAGTCCGACACCGGCCGCCGGATCGAGCCACCGCATTGGATGCCGTCAGGTAACTGGACCGCCAACGGCCGGATCGCCACGCTGGGTTCCGTCGTGGTCGCCGTGATCGTCATCGTCGGCTACGCCTTGGCCGGCCACCTGACGGCAACCCCGGCCGTGGCCGCTACCGGCGCGGTCATCGTGCTGCTGCTGGTGGTCAGGCTGACCTGGGCGATCGGGCAGGCGTCCAGCGTCACCGCGTCGGCCCGCGACTCGGACTCGGTGTTCAGGACGCTCGCGGACTCGACCAGCGACACCGTGCTGATCTGCGACCTGACGGGCACGATCGAGTACATCAGCCCGGCGATCGGCGAGCTTGGCTACGGGCAGACCCAGCTCACCGGCACGAGCTTGGCCGACGTGGTGCATCCCGAGGACCGGTCCGCCGGAATCGCGGCGATGCTCACCGCGCTGCGGACCGAGTCTGGCACCGGTATCTTCGGTGGCCGCGTCAGGGGCGCGGACGGATCGTGGCGCCAGGTCTCGGCGACCCTGTCCAGGTACGGCCGGGTGGGGGAGCCGTCCAGGGTGCTGATCACCTGCCACGACGACAGCGAACTGGTCGCGTTGCGCCAGCAAGTCTCCCAGCTCACGTTTCACGACGGCCTGACCGGCCTGCCCAATCGGGCTTACCTAGAAGACCGGGTCAAGGATCTCAGTCAAAGCGGGGGGGATCGGGGCGTCGGCCTCCCTGGCCAGCACAGCGCCGGCGTGGCCGGCGATCGCGGTCTGGCCGCGATCCTGGTTGGCCTGGACGGTCATGCGCTCATGCATGATCTGGGCGGGCAGCCGGGAGAGAATCTGGTCGTCGCTCAGGCTGGCCGCAGGCTCCGCGCGGCCGCGCCGGCCGGAGCGGTCGTCGCGCGCTGGGCCAGCGACCAGTTCGCCGTTCTGGTCGATGACCTCGGTGCGGCTGGAGTCGCTGACGCCGGCGTGACCAGCACCGGGCCGGTCGCCGAGCTAGCCGAGCGCCTGACCGAGGCCATCGGCGACGAACCGTTCAGCGTCGCCGACAAGGAGATCTCGCTGACCGCCTGTGCCGGCGTCGCGACCTGTGCCTACGGCGGCGCCGACCAGGTGCTCGGCAACGCCGCCCTGGCACTGGCCAGAGCCAGGGGATCCAAGGGCGGCCGGGTCGAGATCTTCGGGCCGCAGCTTCAGGCCGTGACCAAGCAACGGGCCGACCTGGCCGCCAGATTCACCGAGGCGCTTGCCAGCAACCAGCTTGAGATCTCCTACCAGCCGGTCGCCGATCTGGTCGGCTCCCGGGTCACCTGTGCCGAGGCGCTGGTCAGCTGGACCGTCGCGGGCGAGCGGGTCAGCGGTGATGAGCTGATCGCGATCGTCGAGGACGCCGCCATGGTCGCGAGATTCACCGACTGGGTGCTCCGTGAGGCCTGCCATCAGGTCGCGGCCTGGCGGACCGGCGAGGCCGCGATCGGCCTCACGGTGCCTTGCGCGGCCAGGCAGGTCAGCTCGGGCGGATTCGCCGAGGCCGTGCTGGCCGCGGTCGACGACGCTGGGCTCCCGCCGCAGGCCGTGACCCTGCAGGTGGTCGAGCGGGTGCTGGTCGACGGCGCCGGGCCGGCCGCTGCCGAATTGGCCGGGCTGCGAGCGAGCGGCGTCAGGATCGCCATCGACAGCTTCGGCTCCGGTTACGCCTCGCTCAGCTATCTGCGCCGGCTCGCGATCGACTCGATCAAGATCGCACCGTCGTTCGTCACCGGACTCGGCGGCGATCCCACCGTCACCCTGCTGACCTCGGCGATCGCCGGGCTCGGCCGGGATCTCGGCATCGAGGTGGTCGCTACTGGCATCGAGACGGCCGAGCAAGCCGAACTGCTCGTGTCGATGGGCTGCGGGCTCGGTCAGGGCAACTGGATCGCGGTGCCGGTGCCGCCGGACGCCGTCGACCCAGTCTGCGTTGGTGTTGTCGCGGGATGGACCGAAGCGGTCGGACATGGTAACTGCGAGGCTGCGAAGCGTAAGGCTGGGGACCCGGCCTGCAGCCCGGCAGGCTGACCGCTAAGATCCGCGCATGGGGCGTTCTATGCGAATCGCAGCGATCGGTGGCGACGGCATCGGCCCTGAGGTGATTGCGGAGGCAATCAAGGTGCTCAGGGCAGCCGTCGCTGACACTGCCATCGAGACCACCAGCTATGACCTTGGCGCGAGCCGTTATGCCCGCACCGGCGAGATCCTGCCCGCCTCGGTGCTGTCCGAGATCGCCAGCCACGACGCGATCCTGTTCGGCGCGGTCGGCGACCCGAGCGTCCCGAGCGGCGTGCTCGAGCGCGGCCTGGTGCTGCGGTTGCGATTCGAATTCGACCAGTACGTCAGCCTGCGCCCGGTCAGGCTCTTCCCCGGCGTGGACTCCCCGCTGGCCGGGCTGCGCGGCACTTCTCTCGATATTCTCGTGTGCCGAGAAGGCACAGAAGGCCCCTACATCGAGGCCGGCGGCATCTTGCGCAAGGGAACGCCGGCTGAGATCGCGACGCAAGAGAACATCAACTCCGCGTTCGGCGTGGGCCGGATCGCCAGGTACGCCTTCGGCCGCGCGGCGATCAGGCCGCGCCGCAAGGTCACGCTTGTGCACAAGACCAACGTGCTCACCTACGCCGGCGACCTCTGGCTGCGCACCTTCGACTCGGTCGCTTCTGACTTTCCCGACGTGACCGCCAGCTATTGCCACGTGGACGCGGCCCTGCAGTACCTGGTGACCGCGCCTGAGCAGTTCGACGTGATCCTTACCGACAGCCTGTTCGGCGATGCGGTCACCGCGCTTGGCGTCGCGATCGTCGGCGGGCTCGGCCTCGCCGCGAGCGCCAGCATCAACCCGGAACGGACCGGGCCAAGTTCTTTCGAGCCGGTGCACGGCAGTGCTCCGGACATCGCCGGCAAGCAGAAAGCCGATCCAACCGCGGCGATCTTGTCGGCGGCGATGTTGTGCGAGCATCTAGGCATGACCTCGGAAGCATCCAGGATCGAGCAGGCAGTCGCTGAAGACTTGCTTGTTCGTCAGGGTGAGTGGGCCGCGCGCAGCACGGCCGAGGTTGGCGACGATATCGCCGAGCGAGTATCCGGCTAGGCGCCGTAATTTCGGGTAACCGGTACCGGCGCCAACGCGGCGGCCGACCGTACCTGCTCTCCGGATTAGCCAGCCGCCCCAATTAATTGTCAAGATAGATGTGCGGGCCGTCGGCAGGGACGGCGCCGCTGCGGACGGTCGCAATGGGGCGGAGGCCGCACAAAGGAGGATCTGCGATGGATGGCAGGAGCGCACCTGAGATCAAGTTTGACCTGATCACCTCGGCGTCTTCAGAAGAGACGTCTTCAGATACGCCTGACCGGCGTGGGCGGCGGGTGCCTGAGCAGGCACGAGTCGCCATGCTTGAGAATCCCGGGTTCGGCCGGGTATTCACCGACCACATGATCACGCTCCGGTGGTCAGCTGACCAGGGCTGGCACGACGGCAAGCTTGAGCCGTACGGCCCGCTCTCGCTCGATCCGGCGACCGCGGTGCTTCACTACGCCCAGGAAATTTTCGAGGGCATGAAGGCGTACCGGCAGGAGTCCGGGCCGATCGTCATTTTCCGGCCCGAGATGAACGCGGCCCGGTTCAACCGGTCGGCGGTCAGGATGGCGATGCCTGAGGTGCCGGAGGAGACGTTTATCTCGGCGATCGAGACGCTGGTCACCCAGGACAAGGACTGGGTGCCGGCCAATACGTCGCAGAGCCTGTACCTGCGGCCGTTCATGATCGCGACGACGCCGGCGCTCGGGGTCGGGCGGCCGGCCAACTCGTATCTGTTCCTGGTCATCGCGTCGCCCTCGGGGTCGGTCTTTGCCGGCAACCTGCGCGCGGTGAACGTCTGGCTAGCCGAGGACTACACCCGTGCCGCTCCCGGGGGCACGGGCGCAGCCAAGACCGGCGGCAACTACGCGGCGGCCTTCGCCGGTCAGCAGGAGGCGCTTGACCAGGGCTGCGACCAGGTTGTCTGGCTCGACGCGATCGAGCACCAGTGGGTCGAGGAGATGGGCGGGATGAACCTGTTCTTCGTCTACGGCTCCGGGGAGAACGCCCGGCTGGTAACCCCGCCGCTGACCGGCACGCTGCTGCCGGGCGTAACCAGGGACTCGCTGCTGACGCTCGGCCCTGACCTCGGCCTGCCGACGTCGCAGGAGCGGATCTCGATCGAGATGTGGCGGCAAGGCTGCGCCTCGGGTGAGATCACCGAGGTGTTCGCCTGCGGCACGGCCGCCGTCATCACCCCGGTCGGTTCGGTCAAGGCCAAGTCGGGCGGCTGGCAGATCGGCAACGGCGAGCCAGGCCCGGTCACCATGCGGCTGCGCGAGGAGCTGCTGGGAATCCAGTTCGGCCGCCTCCCGGACCCGCACGGCTGGATCCACAAGATCATCTAGCCAGGGTGTTACGACAGCGCCGGCCCTTGGCCGCTGCTCTGCCAGCGGCTAAGGGCCGGCGCTGTCGCCCGGGACTGGCCCGCGCTGACCCCGCTATGCGTCCCGCCGCTTGAGCACCCAGAACGCGACGGCGAGCAGGATGGCGGCGAGCACCACGAAGATGCCGGTCTCGATGCCCTGGAAGGTCCAGAACCTGCTGGCCGGCTGGTAGGTCAGGTACTCGCGGTAGCCGTGCGCCGTCATGCAGGGCGCTATGGATCCTGGGTGTTGGATGGCCTTGCCGCAGACGGCCGGGATCGGCTCGCCGTTGAAGACGTAGTTGCCGGTGCCGACCGGGGGCTGGCCGCCCGGGCCGACAATGCCCTGGCTGACAGTCAGGTAGGACCCCTTCGGGGGCGGCGAACCCGTGAGCTTGTAGTACACGGTGACCGGGGTCATGTAGTGCAGCCGGAGCCACAGCGCGATCAGCTCCCGGAGGCCGGCGAAGCCCGCCAGCGTGACGGCCAGCGCGGGCAGGGTGCGCCGAAATAGCATTCCGGCCCAGATGCCGAGGGCCATCGCGAAGATCGCGTAGCCGACCGGAACGATGCCGGTGATGTCGAACCGGTTGGCCTTGAAGGCGTCGGCGTTCAGCGCGTGGTCAGGGCCCATCCACCAGGTGACCACGGCCGAGACCGCCCCGGCGAGGACGGCCGCGGCGAGCAGCAGCCACCCGGCCCTGACCGCCAGCCAGCGCCGTCTGGTGATGCTCTGCATCCACGCGAACTGGTTGGTTCCGGTCTCCAGTTCGTGCGCCACCATCGGGGCGCCCCAGAACATCCCGGTCAGCAGCGGTACCGCGGTCGTTGCGATGACGAGCGTGGTGAAGGCGCCGTTGGTGAGGGACAGGTTGCCGCAGATGCCGTCCTTCCTGCATCCGGCGGAGGCGGAATGCCACACCTGCGCCGCGTGCAGCCCGGAGATCAGCAGCGCGACCGCCAGCGCGGCGAACAGTGCGGCGGCCAGCGCGCCCTGGGAGCGGTACTGCCGCCAGGTGACCCAGGTCATCGGTCTCCTCCGATCGCGGACAGGCGGCCGGCCGCCTGTCCGCGGCCGACGCCGTGGCCGGCCTCGTCCTGGCTCATGTAGCCGAGCACTATCTCCTCCAGGTTGGGTTCGTCGACGGTCCAGGTGGGATCGATCACCGGGCCGTTCAGCTTGACGAGCAGCGTGGTCTGCCGCGCGGTGTTGTCTTCGCGCACGATGAGGTGGGTACGGGCGATCGCGGTGGTGTCCTTGCGCGGGCCGGTCAGGACCCGGTGCTGCGCGAGCAGCGTCTCGGTGTCGCCGCACAGCTGCACCCGAGACGCGGCCAGCAAGATCAGGTGGTCGCAGACCCGCTCGATATCGGCGATCAGGTGCGAGGACAGCACGATGGCCAGGCCCCCGCCTACCTCCCCTTCCCCCTTCGGTGCCGCCGCCTCGGCCAGCGACGCCAGGAAGTTCTGCCTGGCCAGCGGGTCAAGTGCGGCCAGCGGCTCATCCAGCAGCAGCAGCCGCGGTCGCTTGGCCAGCGTGAGCGCGAGCGCGAGCTGGGCGCGCTGGCCCCCCGACAGCGTGCCCGCCGGCCGGTCCAGCGGAATCTTGAGGCTCGCCAGCCGGTCCCGCACCAGTGCCCCGTCCCAGCGGGGATTCAGGTGCGCGCCGATGCCGATGTGGTCCTGCGCCGTCAGCCGTCGGTACAGCGGGATCTCCTGGGCGAGGAACCCGATCTCCGCTAGGTACGCCGGATCCTGGCGGGGCGTCCCGCCGAGCACGACGGCCTCGCCAGCGGTCGGCGCGGCGAGTCCGGCCAGCAGCCGCAACAGCGTGGTCTTGCCCGCGCCGTTCGCCCCGACCAGCGCCGATATTCGTCCCTCGGGGACGGTCAGGGTGCAGTCGCTCAGCGCGGTGACCCGGCCGTAGTGCTTGGTCAGCCCGCTGGTCTGTATGACGGCCGTCATGCGATCTCCTCCTCAGCGGACGCTTGCAGCGTGACCCGCAGCAACGACTCCATCGCCTCGTCATCCAGCCCGTCGGCCCTGGCCTGGCGCACCCATGACGCCAGCGTGCGGCCCAGCCGCGAGTGCGTGCCCGGCGGCGGGCCTGGCGGCAGGGCCCGCACGAACGTGCCGTGCCCGGCGCGCGGCTCGACCAGGCCCTCGCGCTCCAAGTCGCGGTAGGCCTTCAGCACCGTGTTGGGATTGACTGCCGTCGCGGCGACGACCTCCCGCACGCTCGGCAATTGGTCGCCCACGGCGAGCAGCCCCATCCGCAGCGCCTGCCGGACTTGCTGAACGATCTGCTGGTAGGGCGGCACCGCCGACCGCCCGTTCACCCGGAATCTGATCACTTGGTGCTCCGGTGTAGTGCTCTGGTGTCTTAGGTTGCTAAGACACTACGTCGCTGTCAGCGCCCACGTCAACATCAGCTGGTCTTGACGGTTCCTGCGCAGCGACTGGCCTCTGGACGCCGCGCGGAGAGCCCGCGCAATGCGTTTCTCCTGAGCGCCCTTATTCTTTGTCGGATGGACGACAAAGAGATCCTCGGGCACATCGATGAGCTGATCAAGACTGAGCATGAGCTCCGGACCAGGCTGGCGGCCGGCGAGCTGACCACCGACCAGGAGCACGCCGAGCTCAAGGCGACCGAAGAGGCGCTTGATCAGTGCTGGGACCTGCTGCGGCAGCGCCGGGCTCGGCGGGAGGTCGGCGAGGATCCGGGCGACGCGGAGGCGCGGCCGGTCTCCGAGGTCGAGCACTACTGGCAGTAGCCGGGCTCGGGATCCGCCCCGATCTGGTGGTCGGTACGCTCTTTCAATGCGGATCGCGAGGTTTTCTCATCAGGACGAAGTTAACTACGGCCTGGTCGTCAGCGTCGCCGGCTCGAGCGAGCTTGTGGTGGCGCAGTTGGCCGGGCACCCGTTCGGCGCGACGCCTGATGACCTCCAGTTGACTGGTGACCGGTACGAGCTCAGCCAGGTCCGGCTGCTCGCGCCGATCCTGCCGAGCAAAGTGGTGTGCATCGGGAAAAACTACGCCGACCACGTCGAGGAGATGGGCGGTGACCGGCCGCCCGAGGAGCCGGTCATCTTCCTCAAGCCGTCCACCGCCGTGTGCGGCCCAGGCGATCCGATCCGGCGCCCGGTCGCGATCTCGGAGCGGACCGACTTCGAGGGTGAGCTGGCCGTGGTGATCGGCCGGGTGTGCAGCGACGTGCCGGTCTCCCGCGTCCGCGAGGTGATCTTCGGCTACACCTGCGCCAACGACGTCACCGCGCGGGACCTGCAGGCCAAAGACGGCCAGTGGACCAGGGCCAAGGGATTCGACACGTTCTGCCCGCTGGGACCCTGGATCGAGACCGATCTGGACCCGGCCGACCTGGCCCTGACCACCCGGCTCAACGACGAGGTCAAGCAGCAGTCCAGGACGTCGCTGCTGCTGCACAACGTGGCGGCGATCATCGCGTTCGTCAGCCAGGTGATGACGCTCCTGCCGGGCGATGTGGTACTGACCGGAACTCCGGCCGGTGTCGGACCGATGGACAAAGGCGACGAGGTGACGGTGACGATCGACGGCATCGGCGTGCTCAGCAATCCGGTAGCCGATCGTGACTAGCGGCTAGGTCGTTCGGGTTGGAGGTGGTCGCCTGATTCGGCTAAACTGCTCAAGCGGCCGACCCGAGAGGGTTGGTTGCAGTGGGGTATGGGGTAATTGGCAGCCCGACGGGTTCTGGCCCCGTTAGTCTAGGTTCGAGTCCTGGTACCCCAGCGTTGTCTGTTTGGTAGTAGATGTAGATTCGAAGGTGTTGTGCCTGGCCCCGTCGTCTAGCGGCCCAGGACGCCGCCCTCTCAAGGCGGTAGCGCGAGTTCAAATCTCGTCGGGGCTACGTCAGGTTGAGACTGGTCAGGGGCCTGACCGCCGGATGCGGCGGTCAGGCCCTTGACCATTTGTCATTGGTTTGTCATTGGGTTCTGGCGTCATCAGGTGGTCTTGGGCGTCAGCAGATGCCCTCTGAGGCAGCCTTACGTCTGGCTCACCGGTTGGCGAGTGAACTCGGACTGATCGGCGCGTAACCAAGGGTTCGGGACCAATGTGGGCAGCGGGATACCTTGGCCACTCAGGCGTAATCGCGTCGTGCGCTCCGGCTCACTGCTGAGATTGTCGGAGGAATCATGTCTATGGCGACTGGCCGCCACCCGAATGGTCGAAGCCGCCGAAGAGTGCTCTGGTGGCTTGGCGGTGCCGCGGGCGCGTTCGTACTGGTGAAAGCCGGTTACCTGATCGTGGCGGCAAGCGGATTGCCTACATCGGTGCCGTCCTGCTCGTGGTCTCTGCGAGTATCCGGGCACGCCACAAGCGATCAGGCGGGCCTGATCCGGTGCTATTTGCGCGCTCTGGCTGATCACGACACAGGCGGCCTGCTGGCGGTCGCGGACGGCACGGGCGGGCCGGTCCGCATCACCAGCGCCGACTTCCGGCATTCGGCCGACGCCCGCGCTGGGGTCGCGACGGCAACCTTCATTCCGGGAGAAAACGACGACGCTTACCTCGTGACCATCAAGTTCGCCGACCATGCCCGCGAGGATCTGGCGATGGGGCTGGCCAACCCAGGGTCGGTGCATTCCTGGCGCCTGGGAGTCGGAACGCAGGTCAACTCTGGTGGCGGACAATCCGAACCACCGCTAGTTAATCCCTGATTGTTTCGGCGGAGTCCTTACGGCAGGAGAAGACTGCATCGAACACCTTGATCGCTAGCCTCGACGTTTCTACTTTCGAGCTTGGCCCCCTCGCCAAGTTGTCATTGGGTTCTGGCGTCGGCGGTCCTTTGACGGCAGCTGCGAATCTGACGGGACGCTGCGCTGACCAACAGATTGATACCCAAGCCGACATCTGCTCTCGAAGGGACTAAGCGAGCTGTCCGAGGTCAAGTACGGCTTCGTGGCCGTCAGCGAAGCTGACGATCATGCGGACCTTCCCGCCAATGGCCTGGAGGTAGGAGTTGAGCGTCGAGAGAAGCAGATCATGAGGCTGCTCCATGCGGCTGATGGCCGCCTGGGTGACGCCCATCCGGCGAGCCAGCTCTACTTGGGTTAGCTCGGCGGCCTGCCGGAGCGCGGCCAGCCCCATGGCGTAGGTGCGGTCGGCCTCGGCCATGTCCGCGCGCACCTGCGCGACCTCGGCGGCGATGTCAGGCCGTTGGGCGAGCTGGTTGATGCGGTCGTTGCCTCGGATGAAGTTGACTTCCTCAGTCATCAGTGATTCCTTTCTGGCGGAGCCACGCATCCACCAGCGCTTCTCCGCGTGCTACAGCGCTCGCGTAGAACACGTCTCCGATCGCTTTCTTATCGAATCCGACCAAGGCGATCATCACCTCCTCGTAGTTCGGGAACCAGCAGATGATCCGCACGGCGACCGCTGGATCGAACGGATGGGCGACCCGCCACAGCTCATGCCGACGTGCCTGGCGGACTCGTTTGAAGGTGGCGGTCTCATCTTCCGGCTTAGCCGAAAGATCGTTGAGTTCCTGGAGCAGCGCGACCGCGACGGCAAGAAGCCGTCCGCCTTGCTCCTCGGCGTGAGTAAGCCAGCGGTCGAACTCGTCGGTCCAGTCGACGATCACTTACCCAGTATGACTTCCTGGTAATACAACGTCAAGCTCATATTCGAGGTAGCCTTGTTTCGTTGGCCAGGGATCCACGCCCCGCGTGAGGCCGCCTCAGCGAGTTGACGAGTTGGCCGACTGACGAGGGAAACCGGATTCAGATGAACAGTGCCGATCCGTCTCTCTCAAGGCGGTAGCGCGAGTTCAAATCTCGTCGGGGCTACGTCAGGTTGAGACTGGTCAGGGGCCTGACCGCCGGATGCGGCGGTCGGGCCCTCGCCATTTGTGGGCAAAATGTGGGCAAAATGTGGGCAGAACCGGTCGTCAGAAAGCGGCACGGAGACGCTGCAACAGGTGGTGCTCGGCACGGTTGCGACGGATCTTGAAACCGATGATGAACATCTCATCGACCTCGTCTCGGCTGACGGAAGCCGAGTAGGTGTAAAGGGCGCCGGTACAACGCCGCCGTATTCGGCGACTGGCTGGCCGCGCCAAGATCGCCTGCGCTCATAACGCAGAGGTCGCAGGTTCAAATCCTGCCCCCGCTACCAGGAGGTCTTCACGTTTTGGTGGGGGCCTTATTCACGTTTGGGCCTTGGTGCTGGTTGTTGCGCGGGGTCTGTCATTTTCTGGGCTGGTGGCGGCCTTTCAGTTGCCGGTTCCGGTCTGCGTGTCGCGGTCTGGGTGTGCTTGGCCTGGTGCGGGCATGCTGCCGTGGTTGGGGGGTGCGTGGCGGGCCGGTGGCTCCGGGCGGTTCAAGATGGGGTGGTTGTGAGGCTGGCCAAGGTGGTGCGCCTGCAGCGGCGCCGGGTTCTGGGGGCAGGCCTTGTGCGGCTCGGCGCTGGTTTTCTGCCTGCCGGGCGTTCCAGGCGTCGAGGATGCGCTGGTTGCGGATGGTGAGCAGGGTGGTGGTGAACAGCATCAGCGGGCCAGGCCCGTGAGGCGGCACCAGCCGCGGCTGTGGTTTAGTGCGCCGATTCAGCCTTCCCGGGTTGAGCACGTGCAGATCAACGGCTCGCATCGGACGCGAAGGCGAAACCGTGAGCCAACTCGGGTCCATCTTCGCTGGTTGAACTCACCGACCCACTCTGAGCAGCGCTAAGTTGACGTTGCCGAACCAGGCGCGACAGCGGCGCGCCTGGTTCGGCTGGTCTTTGCGGATGCGTTGGGTCGGGTCGGCTATTTTCCTGGCGTACCGCCATGCAGGGCGCCGAAGCGCTCGTCTTGGCCAGGCGCGAACCACAGGCCCCCTTCGCCAGTGCGGTAGGCGACACCTGAGATCAGAAGCGGCTTGCCGGCAGGATTGTCCAGCTGGATCAGCACCCCCTCTACATCGGGGGTAGCGCCAACCAGTGCGGCGCGCAGCTCGTCGATTGTCCACTTGATCTTGGCAGAGGTCGGCACTACGAAGGTTACTCGCAGCGCGCTCTCTAGGGGGTGAAGGATCGAGAGGCTGGAGACCATCAACCCGAACTGCCTGGCCACGGTCTTGACATGGGACTTCAGCACTGCGTCGCTGGGCCAGCCAAAAACTTGGCCAAGCCGAACCGCCCCGAGGCCGAGAGTTGACGTGACCCGGGTTCCGTTGCTTCCGGGTCCGACGGCGGTGGCGCTGGCGATCTCCTCGTTGATGACGGACTGATTCGTTCGCGTCCGCTCGCCGAGGGCGCCAACGGCCAGGTCGGCAACCCAGACGTCGGGCACATCATCGTTGTTCTGCTTGAGCGCCACTCTGACCACCAAGCCTTTCGGCGAGGAAGTCGCCTGGACTCCCTTAACGGCGGTATCGCTCAAGCCTTGGAGAACTTGCCCCTTCGCAGCAGCCAGCGGTGCGTGGGCAGCTCGGATACCTTGCGTGGCGCCGGCGTAGGTCACGGGGTGACCAGTGTGCCCGCCGCCGCCGGTCCGCGGGTCTGATCCTGATGTTGCGGCAATCGCGGCACCGACTGCGGCAATCGTGGCAGTCGCGACGAGAAGCCCGGCGGCAACGTATCCGAACCGCTTCGTGATCCGTCTAGTTGACATTGAAACCTCCCGAGGAGTCCGGGGTTGTCACTGTCGGCCAACACGGAGATCCCGTCATTCCTCCGCCACGGAAGATCGACGAACCAGTCACGGTATGCCACCCAGAGGAGGAGTCGTAACGCTGCCAAATCGTGAACGTGCCACTGGCTGGCGACGGGCAAGTCGAACCACCGGTAGCTTCTCCCCAGGTGTAACGGCCCCCGCTTGGCGCGCCATTCATGATCACATCGCAACAACCGACGCCAATCCTGGCTTAGCCCTGTCTGGTCAGGCGTCGACGGTGATGATGCCGGGCAGGTCGCTGAAGCGGGCTTTTGCGTCCCAGGATAGGAGGAGGCGGCCGGTCTCGGCGGCGTGCGCGGCGATGATCAGGTCATGTGCGCCGCGTGGGCTGCTTGATTTGCGTACGTAGGCGAGCAGTCGCGCGTGATGCGCCGCAGTCACCGCAGTGTAGTCCAGCACGTCGATGACCGACGTGATCGTCGCTAGTGCCCGCGCCCGCGCAGCTGCTCGTTCTGGGGTGTCAGCCAGTTCGATCCCGGTGCGGTATTCGGCGACGGTGATCGACGCGACGGCCAGCTCGTCGTCGTCGAGGGCCGATCGGTCAATGGTGCCTCGCTCGTAGGCGATGAGGATGTTGGTGTCGAGGATCAGGCGTCGGCCCATGGATCGGGCACCTCCGAGGTCACCATGGCCAGGGCCGCGGAGATGTTCCTGGCGAAGGCCTCGTCGGGTGGCGGAGAGCCTTCTAGCGCGGTTCTCAGGTCGGTGCCGGTGCGGCGGCGGGCCGGGCCGATCTCGGCTATCGGATGGTTGCCTCGAAGGATGGTCACCGTCTCGCCGCGTTCGACCGCGTCCAGCAAGTCGGAAAAGTGCCGGGACGCCTCGGTGGCGGTCATGCTCTTCATGGAAACATGATATCTGAAAATCAGATA
>DASYAT010000292.1:0-29108 GCA_036501205.1 Streptosporangiaceae bacterium
ACCTTTCCCGCCACCAGAGCGAACAGCGTGTCGTCGCCACCGCGCCCGACGCCCAGGCCGGGGTGGAAGTGCGTGCCGCGCTGGCGCACGATGATCTCGCCAGCCTTGACATACTGGCCGCCGAACCGCTTGACGCCGAGGCGCTGTGCGTTGGAATCGCGCCCATTTCGGCTGGACGAAGCGCCCTTTTTGTGAGCCATGTCAGACCTTCTCCATGCCGGTGATCTTCACCTGCGTGTACTTCTGCCGGTGGCCCTGGCGGCGCCGGTAGCCAGTCTTGTTCTTGTAATGGATCATGTTGATCTTGGGACCGGTGGACGGCCCGAGGATCTCGGCAGTGATCTCGTAGCCGCCGAGCTCGGCGCTGTCGCTGATCACCTGGCCGTCATCCACGATAAGCACGGCCGGCAACGTCACGGTGTCGCCAACCTGACCGGCGAGCTTGTCCACCGTCAGAACGTCGTCAACCGACGCCCTCTCCTGCCTGCCGCCGCAGCGAACGATCGCGTACACGAAGAACTCTCTCTTCCTGGGGCCAGCCTGCCGTGGGAATCGGGGCCTGTCCGACAGGTCGCATCGACACCGTGTCTTAGCCAACACCGTGTCTTGTCAACACTGGTCGTACAACACCGAGGCGGCCGGGTTTGCCAATAAGGCGCGCAGCTCGCCGGGTCAGTACAACACGGGCTGATACTGCTCCCGAGGCGGCCAGGCGCGCCGACGACAAAGAATATCAGACTGCGCGCCCGGCGGTCGCCTCGGTTCGTTTGGTTAGCTCTCGGCCGGCTGTTCCGCTGAGGCCGTGGCCTCGGCTGGGTCGCCGACGGGCTCGGAAGCGGGCGTTGGGCCATCGCCATGGGGCTGGGATTCGGCCACCAGGTCGGCCTGGGCCGACTCGACGGCGGTGACCTCGGGCTGCGCTGGCGGCTCGGCCGCGGGTGCCTCAGTCTCCGGCGTTGCCGTCGCGGTGGTCGCCTCGACGGAACCGGTGTCCGGGGTGCTGGCCTCGGGAGCGCTGGCTTCCGGAGCGCTGGCTTCCGGAGCGCTGGCTTCCGGAGCGGAGTCCTGGCCCGGGGTACCGGGCTCGGTCTCCGCCAACGGCGCGGCCGACTCTGGGGCGGCTGGCACTGGCTCGGCTGGCACTGGCGCGGCTGGCACTGGCTCGGCCGTTGCGGGTGCCGCGATGGATGCATCGGCCTCGGCGGCGACCGGCTCGGGCGTAGCCTCCGGCTCGACCGCGCTGGCCTCGGGTTCGGCCTGGGCAACCGGCTCCGCGCTTACAGCCTGGCTCTCGCTGACCGCCCGGACCGGTTCAGCCGCCTGGACCGGTTCGGCCGCCTGAGCGGGCGGTGCTGCGCTGGCCAGGGCTGAGTCCGGCGGGCCGGCCTCACGGTAGGCCGAGCGCCTTGTCCGCTTACGGGGCGCCGCCGCTTGCTCGGTGCCGGCCGCCTGCACCGGGCCGGTCGATGCCTGGTCCGCACTTCCTCCGTCGCTGGTCGCCTCACCCGCGGCGACCCGCTCGCGGCCCGCTTCCGACGAGCCGTTCGGCGACTGGGTACCGGTCCTGCGGGTACCGGTCGTGGCCGTGATCGCGGCCTCCGCATCCGCGGCCTGACTGTCGGGCCCGGATTCCTGCGCCGCCGCTCCGTCGGCCGCTGGATCGGGCGCCGGATCGGGCGACTGGCCTGATCGCCTGGACCGGGCCGACGAACCCCGGCCGGACGACGACCCGCCGTTCGCGGACTTGGCCGAACCCGACCTGGTCGCCACTGCGGCGGCCACGGGCTCGTCCGCCTCGCGCGGCTCGACCTCGGCATCGTCCGCCGCTGGGTGCGGATCAAGGGTCCGCGCGACCTGGGCGATCGCCTTGGTCCTGGCCGACCTGGACCGCGACGGGCCTGGCTTCGGCGTGGATCCGTGCTGCCCGTTGCGCCCGTGGGGATGCGGTATCTCGGTCAGTTCGGTGGAGATCAGCACGCCGCGGCCGTTGCAGTGCTCGCACGGCACGGAGAACGCGGCCAGCAGGCCAGTACCCACCCGTTTCCTGGTCATCTGCACCAGGCCAAGCGAAGTGACCTCGGCGACCTGATGCTTGGTGCGGTCGCGGGCCAGGCACTCGATGAGCCGCCGCAGCACGAGGTCGCGGTTGCTCTCCAGCACCATGTCGATGAAGTCGATCACGATGATGCCGCCGACGTCTCGCAATCTAAGCTGCCGGACGATCTCCTCGGCCGCCTCCAGGTTGTTCCTGGTGACGGTCTGCTCCAGGTTGCCGCCCTGGCCGGTGAACTTGCCGGTGTTCACGTCGATGACCGTCATGGCCTCGGTCGTGTCGATCACCAGCGAGCCGCCGCTCGGCAGCCAGACCTTCCGGTCGAGCCCCTTGGCCAGCTGCTCGTCGATCCGGTAGGCCGCGAACAGGTCGGTGTCATCGGACCAGCGCTCCAGCCGGTCGGACAGGGTCGGCGCGACGTAGCGTACGTACTCGTCGACCAGGTCCCACTCGCTGTCGCTGGCGATGACCAGCTTGGTGAAGTCTTCGTTGAAGATGTCGCGGACGACCCTGATCGTCAGGTCGGGCTCGCCGTAGAGCAGGTCCGGCGCGCTCGCGGTCTTGGCCTTGCGCTCGATCGCCTGCCACTGCGCGACCAGCCTGGTCACGTCGTGCTGCAACTCTTCCTCGGACGCACCCTCGGCGGCGGTCCTGACGATGATCCCGCCTTCCTCGGGCGCGACCTTCTTCAGGATCTGCTTGAGCCTGGACCGCTCGGTGTCGGGGAGCTTACGGCTGATGCCGGTCATCGACGCACCCGGCACGTAGACCAGGTACCGGCCCGGCAAGCTGACCTGGCTGGTCAGCCTCGCGCCCTTGTGGCCGATCGGGTCCTTGGTGACCTGCACCATGATCGACTGGCCGGACTTGAGCGCGGACTCAATCCGCTTCGCGACCCCTTCGAGGCCGGTCGCGTCGAAGTTGACCTCACCGGCATACAAGACCGCGTTGCGCCCCTTGCCGATGTCGACGAACGCCGCCTCCATCGAGGGCAGCACGTTCTGCACCTTGCCGAGGTAGACGTTGCCCACGTAGGACTGGTGGCTGGCCTTGTCGACGTAGTGCTCGACCAGGATGCTGTCTTCGAGCACGGCGATCTGGGTGCGCTCGTCCTGCTGACGCACCAGCATGACCCGCTCGACGGCCTCGCGCCGGGCCAGGAACTCGGACTCGCTGATGATGGGCGGGCGACGCCGGCCGGTGTCGCGGCTCTCGCGGCGACGCTGGCGCTTGGCCTCGAGCCTGGTCGATCCCTTGACCGCACGGACATCATCTGACTCGGTCGCCGCTGGCCTTGGCTCACGGACGTGCACGACCGTGTCGGTCGGGTCATCCGGTGCCGGAGCCGCGGTCTCGGCCGCGCCTCCGCCGCCGCGCTGCCGACGGCGGCGCCTGCGACGACTCGACGAGCTTGAACCCTGCTCGCCGCCATCGTCTTCCCCGTCGGACCCGCCGTCACCAGCAGGCTCGGAACCGGCCCGGTTCGCCGCCGCCTTCCCGGCGTCGGCCTGGCCTGGGCGGTCCTGGCCCGAGCGACGCTGATCGGCGCCCGCCGACTTGGCGGTACCGCCGTCTGGGCTGCCGCTGGCCTCGGCCGCGCTCTGGCCGCCCTGGCCGTTTCCTGATCCGGCTTGCGCCGCGCCTGGGGTGCCGCTGCCATTGTCCTGTGCGCCAGCCTGGCCGGACTCCGCGCCGCCCTTGCCCCGGCCGCGCCCGCCGCGACGGCGACGGCGCGAACCGCCGGCCGACCCGTCGGAGTCTTCGGCCGAACTGTCCGGCTGTTCGGCTTGCTCTGCCGGCCGCGGCCGACTGACTTCCGTCGGCGTGCGTCGTTCGGTCAGGTCCGGTGGCTGGAATACCACCACCGGCGCCTGGAAGGCCGCCATGGGCACCGGCGGCGGGCCAGCTGGCTGGTCGCCGCGCCTGGTTCCAGTACCGGAGGACCCGGCGACCGGAAGGACCGGCACGGCGGGCACCGGCGCGCTGGCCCGGCGTCCGCTCGCCTGGCCGCTGCCGGAGCCGCCCGACGCGGCGCCGGCGGCGGCCGGAGCGCCTGACCCGCCCGATCCCTCGTCCTGGGCCGCGCCCGGCTTAGCGTCTGGCTCGCCGGAGCGGAACTCCGGCACCCCTGGTTTGGCTACGCTGCGACGCGTCCTGCGGAGCAGGCCTCTTCGCTGGCTGCCTTCCTGAGGTTGGCTCTGTCGGCTTCCTTCTTGTTCCTGGCCTTGGCGGCTTCCTTCCGGCTCATTTGGGTCCGGCTGTCGATTCTGTGGCTCGATTTCGAGCATTCGGGCAATCTCTTCCGTTGGGCTCCCGGGCGCGCAGGTCAGTAACTTCTGCCCGCTCGCCGCGCGAGAGCTGTTCGTTCGCACGCGCCTGCGCTACGGGCGCCTGGTCGGCGCTCCCCGCATGCAGGTGCATTGCCTTATTTGACACAAGTCCTTGGGTGCTAGCTGGGCCAGGCGTGGCTGGGCCAGATGCAGCTGGGCCGGACGCAGCAGTCGGCACTGGAGCGGTTGTGGTGGCAACCGCCTCGTCCGTGACCGCCGTCGCAATCGCTATGTCCGCATCCACCTTGCTAGGGCCTGCCGCTAGTGCTACGACCTCGCTGTTCAACGGGCCCTGCCACAGCCTCGTCACCACCGCTGGTGCAGCGGGCGCGAGAGCCGTGAACTGGCCGAGCGCGGTCAAAACGTCGTTGGGCCGGACAGCAGGCGTCATCTGCTGAACAACCATTCGAATTATCGCACATGCGCCAGCAGGGTCCGTTCCGACATGCCGGCCCGCACCCGCATCATGATCATCACGGCCACCAGCCGACTCACCAGCCACGTTGAAGCTGATCACTGCTGCCCTGGCATCGAGCTGACGCGTCCCCTTGCTGGTGAGCCGCTCCACCAGCACGGACGACTCGGCCAGGAAGGCGTCAGCAGCCAAGCGGGCGGTCGCTGCCGTCACTCCCGGCAAGAGCACCTCCCACAGGGCGGCTTCAAGCTGCAAGCCAGCAGCCTTGCCTTCCGCCTCGACAACGTCGATCACGTCAATCCCGTCCGGCAGGGCCGCGTCTAGCGATCGACCGAGGTCGGCGGGCTCGCAGCGACGGGTAAGCGAGAGTTCGAGGTATTCGGCCTCGCTCGCTGATCCCGTCGGAGCCCCGCCCGAATACGAAATCCTCGGATGCGGTGAGAACCCCGCAGAGTAGGCGACCGGCACGCCAGCCTTGCGTACACCACGTTCGATCGCTCGGGCCACGTCCCTGTGGCTAGCGAATCGCATCCTGCCTCTCTTAGCGTACCTGATGGTCAGACGCTGAACGATCGGTGCAGGTGGCGGCCCAGTTGGCAGCCGCTGCTGCTGCCTCGCCATCTAGTCACCCTCCTCGGCGGCGACGGCGGACGCCGAGGACCGGTCGAGCACAGTCAGCGGCAGCAGCCGGGTCCCGGTCGGCCCGATCTCGATCTCGGTGTCCATCGCCGGGCAGACCCCGCACTCAAAGCACGGCGTCCACCGGCAGTCCTCGACCTCGGCCGCGCCGTCAGGATCGATCGCCGCCAGCCAGTCCTGCCACAGCCAGTCCCGGTCGAGCCCGGCATCGAGGTGGTCCCACGGCAAGATCTCGGCGTAGCCGCGCTCCCGCGTCGTGTACCAGTCCAGGTCGAGGCCGTCCGCCGCGAGCACCTTCGCCGCGCAGTCAGCCCACCGCTCGTAGGAGAAGTGCTCGCTCCAGCCGTCGAACCGGCCGCCATCCTCCCAGACGGCCTGAATCACCTTGGCGACCCGGCGGTCGCCGCGCGACAGCAGCCCCTCCACCACCGACGGCTTCCCATCGTGGTAGCGGAACCCGATCGATGATCCGTAACCGCGATCGGCCCGCATCGCGGCGCCGAGCGCCTTGAGCCTGGCATCCACGGTCTCATGATCGCACTGGGCCGCCCACTGGAACGGGGTGTGCGGCTTAGGCACGAACCCCCCGATCGAGACCGTGCACCGGATGTCACGCCGTCCGCTCGCGGCCCGGCCGGCCTCGATTACCCGGTGCGCCACCCGGGCGATCGCGAGCACGTCCTCATCGGTCTCGGTCGGCAGCCCGCACATGAAGTAGAGCTTGACCTGACGCCACCCGTTGGCATACGCCGTGGACACGGTCGAGATCAGGTCCTCTTCAGTGACCATCTTGTTGATCACCTTGCGGATCCGGTCGGTGCCGCCCTCGGGCGCGAACGTCAGCCCGGACCGCCGCCCGTTCCTGCTCAGCTCGTTGGCCAGCGTGATGTTGAAGGCGTCGACCCGGGTGGACGGCAGCGACAGGCCGGTGTTGGTGCCCTCGTACCGGTCAGCGAGATCCTTGGCGATCTCGTTGATCTCGCTGTGGTCCGCGCTGGACAGCGACAGCAGCCCGACCTCGGAGAACCCGCTCGCGGTCAGCCCGGCCTCTGTCATCTGCCCGATCGTCTCGATCGACCGCTCACGGACCGGCCTGGTAATCATCCCGGCCTGGCAGAACCGGCAGCCCCTGGTGCACCCTCGGAAGATCTCCACGCTGAACCGCTCGTGCACCGACTCGGCGACCGGAACCAGCGGCTTGGCCGGGTACGGCCAGGAGTCCAAGTCGGAGACGGTGTGCTTGGCGACGGCCCGGGGCACGCCCTTGCGGTTGGGCAGCACCGACTCGATCGAACCGTCCGGCCGGTAGCTAACGTCGTAAAACCGCGGCACGTAGACGCCGCGCCGGCTGGCGAGCCGCAGCAGCAGCCCGTCCCGGCCGTCCGGACGACCGGCCTGCTTCCAGTCCCTGATCTCCTGCGTGATCCCGAGCACCGCCTCCTCGCCGTCACCAAGGACGGCGCCGTCGATGAACTCCGCGATCGGCTCAGGGTTGAACGCCGCGTGCCCGCCGGCCAGCACGATCGGGTCTTCGGCGCCCCGGCCGGCGGCCGAGAACGGGATCTGGGCCAGGTCGAGCGCGGTCAGCAGGTTCGTGTAGCCAAGCTCGGTGGAAAAGCTGACACCCAGCACGTCGAAGGCACGCACCGGCCGGTGCCCATCCACCGTGAACTGCGGCAGGCCCTGGGTGCGCATCAGCTCTTCGAGGTCAGGCCAGACGCAGTAGGTGCGCTCGGCGAGCACGCCCTCCCGTTCGTTCAGCACCTCGTAGAGGATCTGCACGCCCTGGTTGGGAACTCCCACCTCATAGGCATCCGGGAACAGGAGCGCCCACCGGACGTCGGTCGCGTCCCAGTCCTTGACGACGCTGTTGACCTCACCGCCCACGTACTGAATCGGCTTGCGCACCAGTGGGAGGAGCGATTCAAGCCGCGAGTAGACCGACTGCACAGGCATCACAACAGCTTACCGACGCCAGTGTGACACTCACCCCGCACGCCGCCGGCCGCTCTGCTCATCCGGAGCTTGCTCCCAGGCAGGGAACAGGGACCGAGTGGCTCGACACCGGCCTGGGAAGCGGCGCAACGAACCCGCGCGATGCTTTCTAAATAATCAATAATCCAGATCTGGAAAGAAGGTTAATACCGTGTCATGACGCCGAATTTGCCCATTGTTTTGATCTGGAATATCGCCTACTCTCCTGGGCAAAGATACCCGTGATCGACGCAAACGGACGAGGAGCGGACTGAGAGATGCACATCGACCCGTACATCGTTCTCGGCAGCGCCGTCGTCGGCATGCTGGTCGGCCTGACCGGGGCCGGCGGTGGTGCCCTGATGACGCCGATGCTGATCTTGCTGTTCGGCATCACGCCGTCGTCCGCGATCTCGAGCGACCTGGTCGCGGCCGTGCTGATGCGCCCGGTCGGCGCCTTCGTGCACCTGCGCAAGGGCACCGTCAACCTGCGGATGGTCGGCTGGATGGTGCTCGGCTCGGTGCCGATGGCGTTCCTCGGCTCGTTCCTGCTCAAAGAACTCGGCAGCAACTCTGATACCGCGCAGTCGAAGGTCGAGATCGTGCTCGGCACCGCGCTGCTGGTCGGCGCCGGCGCGATGGTGCTCCGCTACATACTCGACCGGCGCTCAGGTAACCAGCGTCTCGCCAAGATCTTGGAGATCAAGCCCAAGCCGCTGGCCACGATCGCGATCGGTGCCGTTGGCGGCCTGATCGTGGGCCTGACCTCGGTGGGGTCCGGCTCCCTGATGATCGTCTTGCTGCTGTTCCTCTACCCGATGATCGGTGCCAACCAGCTCGTCGGCACCGACCTGACCCAGGCCGTCCCGCTGACCGCAGCCGCCGCCCTGGGCGCCCTGATCTTCGGGCACGTGGAATTCGGCGTCACCGCCTCGATCGCGATCGGCAGCGTCCCGGCGGTGCTGATCGGCTCGTACCTGTCCTCGCGCGCCCCTGACAAGTTCATCAGGCCGATCATCACCTTCGTGATCTTCGCCTCCGGCCTGAAGTACGTCGGCGTCGGCACCACCGCGCTCGGCTGGATCCTCGTCATCGTGGCGCTCGGCGGCATGGGAACCTGGCTGTTCCTGGCCCGCCCCTGGAGCAACAGCGAATCCAAGCAAGCCCCCGCGACGGCAGCCGCTGGCGCCAGCCCAGCCAGCCCGAACGGTCACGCCACGATTACATCGGCCGTCAACGGCAGATCAGTAGACGGCGCTGAATCGCCGAACGGGTCTGAATCGCCGAACGGCGCAACTCACCCAGCCGTTGCCGAACCAGAAACCACCGCCCACAGCGCCGACCCGCCCGAACACGCCGACCCGTCTGAACACGCTGACCCAGACACGACGGCCGCCCCCGGCCCAGGTTAGTGACCGCACCTCCGACCCGCCGGAACACGCCGGGCCGTCTGAACACGCTGACCCAGGCACGACGCGGCCCAGGTTAGTAACCGCACCGCCACCACCCGGCCTGCCACCCCGGGCCGCCCGCTGGCCTCGCCACATCGGGACCGGCCCGCAGCTCGGCCCAGGCAACCCGACGGCATCTTTCGTCACATCAGTCACTCGCGGTGGGCAATCTCGCAGAGTCGGCCCGGTGAATGCGCACCTTAGCCAGATTGGCGACCGGATGAATCCGCATATTCACCTTGATTCCGGGGTGTGAATCCGCATATTCATCCGGTCGCGCTCCGGGGAATTCACGCGTTCGGCCGGTCGCTAGAACACTTCAGTCACACGGTTCACTTCAGCGACAGTGAAGGCCTCCGGCAGCCGACCGAAACCAATTCGGGGCCGATGACGGCGAAGGGTTGTCGTTTGGCGAAGACTTCGCCGCGGATTTTGGCGATTTTGCCCGGGCTAACTCTTCGTGATCCGAGAAGTCTTCGCCGAAATTCGGGCATTCCGGTCAACGGACCTTGATCGCGAAGACTTACGACGGCCCGACGGCAAACTCCTCGCGATCAGCGCTCTTGACCAGCCGCGCCGGCAGGGCCGACCGCGCGGACCACTTGAACCCAGCCGCGCGGACCAGGCGGCGACAGGACCTCCGGTCCCTGTGGGTGAGTTATTTCTCGGCGACGTCGTAGACGTGCTTAACCCGGTCGGTGGAGAGGGTTCGCTAGAGAGGGACTCGGCGCGGGTCGACTTCTGAAGCTGGCCACGGAAAGCGCCGCACCTCAGGGACGGCGAGCCAGCACCATATTCATCCGGTTGGCGCCCGGGGTTAGCTGGTCGGTGAAGACGCAGCGACGGCGGCGGACGGACTGGAGCAGGCCGATCGCCATCATGTCGGCGAACATGGCTGACCCGCCGTAGGAGACGAACGGCAGCGGCAAACCCGTCACCGGCATAATCCCGATGTTCATGCCGATGTTCACGAACGCCTGCACGGCAAACCAGATGGCGATGCCGGAAGCAACCAGCGTGCCGAACTGGTCCTCGGCCTTGGTAGCGATTCGCAGCGCGCAGAACAGCAGCAGGCCGAGCAAGGCGAGCACGATGCACGAGCCAACGAAACCGAGCTCATTGCCAACCACGGCGAAGATGAAGTCGGTGTGCTGCTCGGGCACGAAACTGCCGGCCACCAGCTGGCTGTGGAACAAGCCCGTGCCGTGCATGCCACCCGAGCCGATCGCGATCTTTGCCTGGGCCGCGCTGTACCCGGTGCCGCGCGGGTCGGCCGACGGATTGGCGAACGAGGTCAACCGGCTGACCTGGTACGCCTTGAGCAGATGGAGCTGGGTGACCGCGACGACCGTGACCACGGCGGCCCCGAGCAGGCCCGCCAGCCAGCGCAGCCGGACGCCGGCCAGCGCGATCAGGCCGACGAGGAGCAGCACGAGCACGATCGTCACGCCGAGGTCGGGTTCGGCGACGACGAGCAGGATCGGCACCGCCGCCACGGTGATGGCCAGTCCCACGGATTTCGCGGTCGGCCTGGTCTGGCCATGCCGGACATCGGACAGCAGCATCGCGGTGATCACGATCACCGAGAGCTTGGCGAACTCGGACGGCTCGATCTGGAATCCGGCGCCGATCGAGATCCAGGACTTGGCGCCGTTCACGATCGCTCCGAGCGGGGTGAGCACGGCGACCAGGCCGACGCAGGACGCGATGTACAGAATCGGGGCCCACAGCCTGAGCTGGCGGGCGTCGAGCGAGCTGACGACCAGCATCAGGATCAGCCCGAGCGCGATGTTCAGCAGCTGTTTCAGCAGGAACGCGTGCGGGTTGAGGCCTTGCTGGGTCAGCGTCGGCTCGGTCGCTGACCAGATCACCAGCGTGCCGACCAGGCTGAGCGCGAGCACGGCGGCGAACAGCAGCCAGTCGGCCTGGCGCAGCGCCGATTCCCGGCCGGCCAGCCTGGTGCCGACCCACCGCAGCGCCGCTACGGCAGGCGCGGTTCGAGTGCGCGGGTGTCCGCTGACCCAGCTCATCCGTGCGCCCCCTGCTTGGAGTTCTTGGCGTTCTTGCCTTTCGGCGTGGGACCGTATCCGGTCGGAGGCACGACCTGGCCGGCCTTGTTCAGGTGCGGGAGGCCGGGCAGCACGCCGCCGGGCAGCGCCGCCTTGTGGCCTTCGAGACCGAACAGCCCGTCCCAGATCTGGCGGACCGCCGGGCCGGACACGTTGGCGCCGTAGCCGGAGTTCGGGATCATCACGACGGCCACGTACTTGGGGTGGTCACACGGCGCGAACGAGGCGAACACCGAGGTCGACTGGTTGCCCTGGACCTGGGCGGTACCGGTCTTGCCGGCCACGCACACCTTGCCGAGCGGGAACCCGCCGAAGGTGCTCGCGGCCGTACCGCTGGTGACCACGCCGGCCAGCGCGTGCCTGATGTAGGCGAGCGTGGTCTTGGCGACCGGCAGGTGCCCGGTGACCGGAGGCGTGATCTTGCGCACGACCTTGCCGGTCGGGCCGATCAGCGCCTCGCCGACCCGGGGGTTGTACAGGGTGCCGCCGTTGGCCAGCGCGGCGTAGGCGCGGGCGAGCTGCAGCGGGGTGACCGAGACGTAGCCCTGCCCGATCGCGGCGATCACCGACTGGCCGGCGGTCCACACGTTGCCGTACCGGCAGTCCTGGTATTCGATCTGCTGCCCGTAGGTACCGTTGGCCCGGCCGTTCTTGCACCAGTTCTGGCCGCGGTGGGCGTTGTCCTTCCAGAAGTAGTACAGCCATTCACGGGTCGGCACGCTGCCCGGGTTCTCCTCCGGCAGGTCGATCCCGGTGTCCCGGCCGAAGCCCCAGCCCAGCTCCATCTTCTGCATCTCCTGCACCGGAGCGTGGGGCGAGATGACCGTGTCGTCCTTGATCTTGTCCTTCAGGTAAATGTCGTAGGCAAGCTGGTAGAACACGGTGTCGCAGGAAACCACGAGCGCCTGGTAGAAGCTCATCGAGCCCTCTGCCGCGGCGTCGTTGTTGTAGGTGTGCCCGCCGATCGTGACGCCGGCCGGGCAGTTGTAGCTGCCGTACAGCGAGTAGCCATCGGCCACCGCGGCGGCAAGCGAGGTCACCTTCCAGGTCGAACCAGGCGGGTACTGGCCCTGGGTGGCGCGATTGAGCACCGGCTCGCCCCGGCTGGTGTCGAACAGCCGGCCGAACTCGTTCTTCGAGATCCCTCCGGTCCACACCGCCGGGTTATAGGTCGGGTAGCTGGCCATCGCGAGAATCCGACCCGTCGTGGTCATCACCACCGCCGCGCCGCCGTTGCTGGTCGGGCTGCCGGCGAACTGGCTCCGGCGCACCGCGTCGGACAGCGCGGTCAGCGTGTCCGCCTGCAGGGTCGGGTTGATGCTCGTGACCAGGTAGTCACCGGCGGTCGGCTTGACTTTGCTGAGCGTGCCGGTGACCTGGCCGGCCGCGTTGACCGCCAGCCGGGTGACCCCCGGCTGGCCGCGCAGTTCCTTGTCATACTCCTGCTCGAGTCCGGCCTGGCCGACCAGATCCACGCCGGAGAAGCCGGTCACAGACAGGCCCTCTTTGGCGAGCTCGGCGGCGGTGATCGGCTGCAGGTAGCCGACGATCTGCGACATGTCGGTGGAGATCGGCTGGTTGTAGCTGGTCACCGGCTGGATCGCAGCGGTCACGCCTGGATAGAGCCGCTGATCTTCGAGCACCTGAAGCGCGATCTTGGACGGCACGTGCTCGGCGACGGGAATCGGCTGATACGGCGAGCCCGGCCAGCACGGCTGGCTGACGCCGACCGTGCACAGCCGCGTCTCGCGGATCATCGTGCCCCGCTTGACGTGCAGCAGGGCGGCCAGCCGGGTAAGCACGGCCGCTCCCCCGTCCTTCAGCTTCCACAGCGTCGGCATGCTGACCGAGATCACCAGCGCGGGATGGCTGCTGACGATGGACGTACCGCGGTCATCGAGGATGGGACCGCGCACCGGAGGCTCGATCACCTGGCGCACTCGCTCGGAGCTCGCCTGCGCCGCATAGGACACCCCGGTCTTGACCTGCAGGTCCCAGATCCGGACCAGGAGCCCTGCCAGCATCGCCGCAACCACCAGGTACAAGACGATCAGCCGTGGCCGCGAGGCCGGGATCATCGCGTTCCTCCCTTCTGCCAGGGCCAGGACAGCCAGCGCGGCACCCGGCGCCTGCGCCAGCTCCGTCCTCTGGGTGTCTTGGGCCGGTAGGACCCGCCTGCGCGGTAGTTTGAGCCCGGAACGCGGACGTGATCGCGCGGGCCGGTCCCGCCGAGCGAGCGCGTCCGCGATCCGGCCAGCCAGGTTCCCGATGCCGACCGGGTCGACGCTGACCTGAATCTGAGCCGGGCCGGCCGGCCGGTGCCGGCGCGCAGGCCCGGGCCAAGCCCCGAGCCGAACGCGATCTTCGGTGTCCCGCGGCCGCCCGATCGGCCGGATCCGGGCAATCCCCCGGTACCGAACGCGATCTTCGGCGTTTTGGTCCCACCGCCGACCCGACCGCCGCTGATCTCGCCGCTGGGGTTCAAGTGGCTCGTGCCAGCACCGCCGCCGGCCGGCCGGATCGGGCCTTTCTTCTTGAAGGCGATCTTCGGCACGCCCTTGCCCGCGGCCCGCCCGGCACCGGTCAGTCCCCCGGTGCCGAATGCGATCTTCGGCATGTTCGCACCGCCGGACACCCAGCCGCGGCCGGCCAGGCCACCGGACCCGCTGCCTTCAAAGGCGGCGCCCCGCAGGTCAGCGCCGTCAGTTCCGGACAGGCGGGCGGGCATTCCGGCTCGGGCGGCCGTGCCCGCCACTCCGGACTCCGGGCGCAGCTTGCGCAAGCCCGATTGCTGGGCGGGCGCCGATCCCTCGGTCGGGCGCAGTCCGGCCGGCTTGCTGCCAACCCAGAAAGAGCCCTTGCGCGGCGCGGCTCCAGTCAGCGCGGCGGTGAGCCTGGACTGTTCGCGCCGGGCTCGCCTCGAGGTGGGCGGGCCGCTCAGCCAGCCGACGGTTCCCATCGCGGCTACGTCGGCCGCTGAGTCGCCGGTCAGCCAGGCGCCGCTGGCAACGCCGACTCCGTCTGTCCCGGTGGCCCGGCGGAGCCGCCTGGCTCTGACCAGGTCGGCTAGCCCGGTCGGCTGGGCGCTTCCGCCGATCTCAAGCGCTGGTGAGTCATCGAGCGGATTGAAGTTCACGCCGAGCCCGACCGCGATCCTGACGCCAGCGAACAGGAAGACCGGGCTCAGCACCAGGTCATATACCACCGTGGACGGCAGTACCTGCGCCACCGTGGCCAGGGTGACCTGGGGAGTATCGAGCACGAGCACCAGGCAGGCGACGAGGACTTCCCCGGCCACCGCCACGCCGGCCGCCGACGCCATCGCGAGCACGGCCGACCGGGTCAGAGTGAACCTGAGCCGACCGCAGGCGTACCCGACCAGGCAGAACACCAGCGCGTACTGGCCGATCAACTGGTTGGCCGGTGGCGCGAGATCCAGTGCGAGCCCGGCGCAGAACCCGGCGATCAATCCGGCCTGCGGTCCGCCGGTCAGGCCGATCGCGACCACGCAGAGCAGCACCAGGTCCGGAGCACCACCGCCCGGCAGCGCCAGGCCATTGACGATCGTCAGCTGCACGAGCAGGGCAGCCGCGAGCGCGACGGCGACAATCAGCAAGCGCTTCATCGACAGCGCCCGTCAGTGCCCGGCAGCGGTCGTATGGCCGGACTTAGCTGACTTAGTCGACTTAGCCGACTTGGCGACGGGCGGGGGCGCGGGCTTCGGCGGCTTGGGCGGCAGCACCGAGAACCTCGGGTTGTGCCGCGGCGGCGCGATCACGATGCCGACGATGCTCAGCGAGGCGAAATTGACGTACGGGCGCACCAGCGCCTGCACGGTCAGCGCACCCGCCTTGTTCGTCACCGACACCACGGTGCCGACCGGCACCCCGGGAACGAATGGCCGGTCACGCACCGACGCCGCCGAGACGAGCTGATCTCCTGGCTTCAGCACGGTGCCGGGATCGAGGATCTGCAACTTGAGCTCGCCGAGCCCGGTCCGGCTCGACCCCCCGCCGGTGACCCAGCCAACCTGACCATTGGGCGCCAGCCGTACGCCGACGACGGAACTCGGGTCGGTGGCCAGCAGCACCGTGCAGGTGCCGGCGGTCACCGAGGTGACCTGACCGACCAGGCCGTCACCGTCGAGCACGGTCTCCTGAGGCCGGACGCCGTCAGAGCTGCCGGCGTCCAGCGTCACGGTCTGCTGATAGCCCTGGCCGAATGCGATCACGGAGGCGGCCACCACCCGGTAACCGCCGGTCCCGGCCAGCGCCAGCAGGCGGTGCAGCTGACCGTAGTCGGCCTTGCTGAGCTCGGCGGCGCTGAGCTCAGCCCGCATCCTGGCCAGCTCTCGCTTCAGCACCGCGACCTGACCACCGCTCGAGCCCGCCAGCCCGCCGCCGACGAACCGGGTGACCGGGCCGGTGACGAAGCTGGCCGCGCTCTCGACCGCACCGAACACCGAGCCGGCCGCGTTCTTCACGGTCCGCAGCACCGGCGAGGATCCGTGCTGATAGTCCAGGGCGATCAGGGTCAGCGCGGCGATCAGCGCGATGCTCAGCAGCAACCTGGTTCGTCGCGTGTCGCGCACTGCGGCAACGTCCTTCTCTGATCAGCGGCGCGACTCGGGGACCAGCACCTGGCGGAGGGTCTCGAAGTCCTCCACGCACTTGCCGGTGCCGAGCGCGACCGAGTCGAGCGGATTGTCGGCAAGATGGATCGGCATGCCGGTGTCCTCACGCAGCCGCTGGTCGAGTCCCCGAAGCAGCGCGCCGCCTCCGGTCAGTGCGATGCCACGGTCCATGACATCGCCGGCCAGTTCAGGAGGGCACTTGTCGAGCGTAGTCCGAACGGCATCGACAATCACCGATAGTGGCTCAGCTATCGCGTTGCGAACCTCGGCGGCCGAGATCACGATCGTCTTGGGCAGCCCGCTGACCAGGTCGCGGCCGCGGATCTCGGCGCTCGGCTCGTTCTCGGCCGGATAGGCGGACCCGAGCGCCATCTTGATCTCCTCGGCGGTCCGCTCACCCAGCGTCAGCGAGTACTCCTTCTTGCCGAAGGTGATGATCGCCTGGTCGAGTTCGTCGCCGCCGACCCTGATCGACTGGGCGGTGACGATCCCGCCGAGCGAGATGACGGCCACCTCGGTGGTGCCGCCGCCGATATCGACGACCATGTTGCCGGTCGGCTCGTTCACCGGCAGCCCGGCGCCGATCGCCGCCGCCATCGGCTCCTCGATGATGTACACCCGCCGCGCGCCGGCTTGATGACCGGCTTCCTTGACCGCGCTTTGCTCGACCCCGGTAATACCGCTGGGAACCGCGATTACTATTCGAGGCTTAGCGAGCCCGCCGCGCCGGTGCACTTTCTGAATGAAATACCGGAGCATTCGCTCGGTCACGTCGAAGTCAGCGATTACTCCGTCTTTCAGCGGCCGTACCGCTATAATGTTTCCTGGCGTCCGGCCGATCATTCGTTTAGCTTCAAGGCCGACCGCGACGATCTGGCCGGTATTCGTATTGAGCGCGACTACCGAGGGTTCATTCAGTACGATCCCGCGACCTCTGACGTATACGAGCGTGTTGGCGGTGCCGAGGTCGACGGCCATGTCACGGCCAAGAAAGGCCAGTGCGTTGCTCATCTGGAACGAGAACCTTCCCTCAGGTCAGCCGATTGCCTATATCTGTGCTGTTTCGCATGGCGCCCCGCGTTGGATGCCGGCTGGCCCGTCATACCACGCATGCCTTAGCAACGCGTGCCGTTCTTGCGTATTCTGTATGACATGTACCATATAGGCATATACTGCCCGCCCCGAGACTCGGTAGCGGGCCTTCACGATCCGCAACATTGAGCGTACCCCGCCGGCGCGGAGTGTTGCGCACCGAGAGCGTAATAAGTGGGAACTCGCCGCTAATCGTTGCAATAACATTAGGTTGAGTTTTCCACCCGATGGCCTAGCCATATTCCGGTCACCCAGAGCAACGCGAAAATTCCACCGAGTATATACATGACCGGCAGTATCACACCGGAAGCTATCACCAGCGCCTGAAGCAGACTGCCGCCTACCAAGGTGACCGTGAGCAGGCGCCGGGCCAGGCCGGCCAGCACGATCGCCGCCACGGTCGCGACCCCCGCTGCCAGTCCGGCCGCAAGCGGGGTGGCACCTTCGAGCTTGACCGCGGGCACAATCGTCAGCGCGATCACGATCGCTTCAAGAATCAGTACCGTGGCACTCAGCCTGCTCATTTAGCGACTACCCCTGGAAAGCAGAATCTTCGCGTCGCCCGCTGTCACCACTGATCCGGCGATCAGCACGAGCGTTCCGGCCGTGGCCACCTGCGCGTCGCTGGCATCGCTCAGCAGCCCGGCCAGCGGTCCGGCGATTTCCGCGGAGGCCTCGTCGGCGAGCCCCACCGCGATCTCGATCGCGTCATCGAGTCGCTCGGCGACATGCACCCGGTCAGGCCCGAACACCGGCGCGGCCAGCGCTGCCAACTCGGCGGCCCGCATCGCCCTGGGCGAGGAATTGGTAGTCAGCACCACGGCGGCCGCGAGCGGTTCAAGTTCACCGAGAATGCCGGCGACGTCTTTATCCGCGCTAACTGCGAGCACGGCGATCACCTCGGCCGCGCCGAAAGACTCGTTAACCGCGCCGACGGTCGCCGCCATGCCGGCCGGGTTGTGAGCGGCGTCGACTACCACGACCGGGCTGCGCCGGACGATCTCCAGCCGGCCGGGCGAGGTCATCAGCGCGAAGGCCGTCCTGACCATTTCCGGATCGAGCGACCCGGTGCCGGGCACCGCGACGCTTGGCATCGAAGCCGGTGCCAGCCTCAGCTCGCCCGGACCGCCGGCGCCCTCGAACTCCGAATCCGGGTCGTCCCAATCCCGGTCTTCCCAATCCTGGTCACCAGAGCCATTCTCGCTCGGGCTCGGCGTCCCGGCCGCGCCGGAGAAAGCTTCGACGGCGGCGAGGGCGCAGGCCGCGTTGGCTGCCTGATAAGAGCCGAACAGCGGAAGGAACAGATCGTGGTACTCACCGAGCAGACCGCGGATGGCCAGGTTCTGACCGCCGACGGCGAGTTCCCGGCTGATCACGCCAAACTCGATGCCCTCCCTGGCCACCGACGCGCCGACCTTGACCGCCCGGCGCAGCAATTGCGCGGCGGCGTCCACCGGTTGCTGCCCGAGCACGGCGACCGCGCCTGGCTTGATGATTCCGGCCTTATCGGCGGCGATCGCCTCGACCGTATTGCCCAGAAACTGAGCGTGATCGATGGAGATCGGCGTCACGACCGCGACCGCACCGTCGGCGACGTTGGTGTTGTCCCAGGTACCGCCCATTCCGACCTCGATGACCGCGACGTCGACGGGCGCGTCGGCGAACGCGGCGAACGCCATGCCGACCAGTACCTCGAAGAATGACAGCCGCACTGGCTGCTCGGCGTCGACCAGCTTCAGGTAGGGCTCGATCTCGCGATAGACCTCGACGAATCGTTCCTCGCTCAACGGCTCGCCGTCGAGGCAGATCCGCTCCCTGATCGTGGTCAGGTGCGGGCTCGTGAACAGGCCGGTGCGCAGCCCGCGCAGCCGGAGCAGGGTCTCGGTCATCCGGGCCGTCGAGGTCTTGCCGTTGGTCCCGGTGATGTGGATGACGGGGTAGGCGCGCTGCGGATCTCCGAGCAGGCTGGTCAGAGCGATGATCCGGTCCAGGGACGGATCGATCGAATGCTCAGGCCGCCGGGCGAAGATCTCTCGCTCGATCTCTGCTAGCTCATGGGCCCCGTGGTCAGATGCGCTGTTGTCCGCAGTCACTGGCGTCCTTCGTCATTGGCGTTCCTTCTCACTGCCCCGCCGCCTGCGGTAGCGTGGCCAGCCGCTCGTCGAGCCGGGCGATCTCCGCCTGCGCGGCGGCGAGCCGAGCCCGGCTCTTCGCGACGATCTCGGCCGGAGCCCGGTCGACGAACGAGGAGTTGGCCAGCTTGCGTTCGGTGGCCTCGGCGTCGGCGACGGCCAAGGCGCGATCCTTTTCCAGCCGCCGCCGCTCGGCGGCCAAGTCGATCCCCGAGGAGGTGTCGAGTTCGACGGTAATCGATTCGGCTTCGACGGAGGCGTTCGGGGTGAAGGCGACTCCGTCTCCCGGTTCGGTCAGCCGCAGCAAGGAGCGGATCGACCGCTCGTGCGGCGCCAGTAGCGTGGCACCGATGCCGTCGAACACGGCGGGCACCGGCTGCGTCGGGCGCAGGCCCTGGTCCGCGCGGAACCGCCGCACCGCCGTGACCAGCCGCATCAGCGACTCGATCTCGGCCTCGGCGGCCGGGTCGGCAGCAGGGGTGGTCGCGCTTCGCGTGTCATCCGACTCGGCCTCGCCTGCGGTGACCAGGCCGCTCGGCCAGGCGGCGATCATCACCGATTCGCCGCCGGTCAGCGCGGTCCAGAGCTCCTCGGTTACGAACGGCATCAGCGGGTGGATGAGCCGCAGCAACTGATCGAGCACGTGCCCGAGCACCCGCCGCGTCAGCTCGGCCGCAGCCGGGTCGTCGCCGTTCAGGGCGGGCTTGGCCAGCTCCAGGTACCAGTCGCAGACCTCGTCCCAGGCGAAGTGGTACAGCAGGTCGCTGACCTTCGCGAACTCGAACTCGTCGAACAGCGCGTCGGCGTCGGCGATCACGGAACCGAGCCGGGACAAGATCCACCGGTCCGGCACAGACAGCGACCCGAGGTCAGACGGCTGAAGAGTGTCTCCACCCGGACTGGCCTTGGCGCCATTGATCAAAGCGAATCGCAAAGCGTTCCACAACTTGTTACAGAAATTACGCGAGCCGACAACCCACTCTTCGCTGAGCGCGACGTCCCCGCCCGGGCTGGCGCCCCTCGCGAGCGTGAACCTGGTCGCGTCGGCGCCGAACCTGGTGATCCAGTCGAGCGGGTCTACGGTGTTGCCGCGCGACTTTGACATCTTCTTCCCGTGCGCGTCCCGCACCAGGCCGTGCAGCGAGACCTTCCTGAAGGGCACCGACTCGTCGGCGCCCGCGCCGGCCATCGCGTACAGGCCGAACAGCATCATCCTGGCGACCCAGAAGAACAAGATGTCGTAGCCGGTCACCAGCACGCTGGTCGGGTAGAACGCGCGCAGGTCAGCGGTGTCGTCCGGCCAGCCGAGGGTCGAGAACGGCCACAGCGCCGAGGAGAACCAGGTGTCGAGCACGTCCGCGTCCTGGGTCCAGCCCTCGCCGGGACGCTCATCATCAGGCCCGACGCAGCGGACCTCGCCGTCGGCGGAGTACCAGACCGGGATCCGGTGGCCCCACCAGAGCTGGCGGCTGATGCACCAGTCGTGCATGTCGTCGACCCAGTCGAAATAGCGCGCGGCCAGTTGCGCCGGGTAGATCCTGACCCGGCCGTCCCTGACCGCGTCGCCGGCCGCCTTCGCCAGCGGACCCACCTTGACGAACCACTGCAGGGACAGCCGGGGTTCCACGGTGGTACCGCACCGACCGCAGTGACCGACGGCGTGCACGTAAGGCCGTTTCTCGGCCACGACCCGACCGTCTTCGCGCAGCGCCGCTAGCACCGCGGGCCTGGCCTCGAACCGGTCAAGGCCCTCGAACGGGCCGGATGCGGTGATCACGCCGCGCTCGTTCATGATGACCAGGCTTGGCAGGTCGTGCCGCCGGCCGATCTCGAAGTCGTCGGGGTCGTGCGCCGGGGTGACCTTGACGGCGCCGGTGCCGAACTCGGGATCGACGTGCGGATCCGCGACGATCGGGATCCGGCGGCCGGTCAGCGGCAGCTCGATCGTCTTGCCGACCAGCCGGGTGTACCTGGGGTCCTCCGGGTGCACCGCGACGGCGGTGTCACCGAGCATGGTCTCGACCCTGGTGGTGGCGACCACCACTTCGGTGTCGCCGTCGCCGTACCGGATGCTGACCAGCTCGCCGTCGTCGTCGGAGTGATCGACCTCGATGTCCGACAGCGCGGTCATGCAGCGCGGGCACCAGTTGATGATCCGCTGAGCGCGGTAGATCAGCCCGTCGTCGAACAGCCGCTTGAAGATCGTCTGGACCGCGCGGGACAGCCCGTCGTCCATCGTGAACCGCTCGCGGGTCCAGTCCACGCTGTCACCGAGCCGGCGCATCTGGCCGAGGATCTTGCCGCCGTACTCACCCTTCCACTGCCAGACCCGCTCGACGAACTCCGTCCGGCCCAGATCGTGCCTGGACAGGCCCTCCTTGGCGAGCTCGCGTTCGACCACGTTCTGGGTAGCGATGCCGGCGTGGTCGGTGCCGGGCAGCCAGAGCGTGTTGTAGCCCTGCATGCGCCGTCGCCGGACGAGCGCGTCGATCAGCGTGTGGTCGAGCGCGTGACCGATGTGCAGCGAGCCGGTCACGTTGGGCGGCGGGATCATGATCGTGTACGACGGAGCGGGCGAGCTTGCGTCGGCGGTGAAGTAGCCGGAGTCCACCCAGCCCTGGTAACGGCGGGTTTCGACCTCGCCCGGCACATACTGGGGGGCGAGATCGCCGGAATGCCGTTCCGTCTGGTCGGTGTCCGTCTGGTCTGGGGTTGTCACGTCGCAGAGTCTACGGAAGATAGCCGGGTGCAAGGGCAGCACAAGCGCAGCAAAAGCTTCCTCGCCAGGCTGGCTATTAGGACATATTCGCAATTAGGGCTGCCGTCCTAGTCTAACCTTGTCGTCACCGACCGTCAGACCGCAATAGAACACGGGGCCTACTCTGGACACGGGGCTTGAGTTCAGTACCAGCACAAATGCCGATATTTGGGCCACGCCTAGCCGGGAAGTAACGCCCGAGCCGACTAATGACGGCATTTGGACGCGCGAGGTCGATCAGGCGCCGAGCGTCGATGTAACGCTGAGCCCCTCAGAACCTGACAGCGTCGCTACCGAGGAAGAAGACGACCTGGCGGCGCGACTCAAGTTTGACCCCGACGCCGGCCGTCCGTCTTGGTACCGTCCGCCCCGAAGCGACCAGCCGGCCGCGACTGGATCTGCCCCACCCGCTAGCCGGCCCGCTCCCCCGCGTCCGCCCAGGCCCGCCCGCCCGAATCGGCCCTCGGCGCCGGCTCGGCCGTCCGCGTCGGCCTGGCCGGCCAGGCCGGCCAGGCCGGACGGGCCGACCGGGCCGCAGCGTTCGGTCGGCCGTCGAACTCGCGGACGGCGGACGAACCGCAAGATCGCGCTGCCCGTGCTCGCCGTGCTGATTGTTGCCGCGGTCGCGCTGGTGGGCGCCATCATCGGCCTGACGCGGATGGTGCTCGATTCGGTGGCGGGCAACTCGGCGGCCGCGGCCCCGCTGGCGGCGCCAGCGCCCGCGTACGCCGACGGCCTGCCCCGGCTGTTCAAGACGGCCGTGCAGCCGGACACGACTTTGACCTTGATCGCGCAGTTCAGGGACAGGTTCGTCGCGGCGACCGGCGATGCCTCCGGCAGGCAACCGTCGGCCCAGTACCGCGAGCCGGGCACGCTGGACCTCGCGACCGACAAGCCCGCCTGGGTGATGTACGTCGGCTACAACTCCGGCGCTCGCCTCGGTTCGCCGCGGACGACCATCTTGAAGCTGATGAACAGCCTGACCGGCAACTCGCTGCCGTCGTCGTCCTGGAGCATCCCGGCCGGGGACAGAGGCGGCAGTGCCCGCTGCGCGATCACGAAGATCAGCGACATCTCGGTGTCAATCTGCGCGTGGGCCACCGAGGACACCTACGGCGCGCTGATGTCCCCGACGGCTGACACCAAGGGCGATGAGCTAGCGGTCCTGCTCCCCCAGATGCGCCTGGACCTGCAGCCGGGCTGAGCGCCGCCAGCCAAGTTGCTAAGCCGCGTGTGCGTCAGACCTGCCTTGGGTCCAGTTAGTGCGGTAGGTCAATCAGGAGCGCGCCAGTGCTGTCTGGTTTCAGGCGGTTCGGATGGGAATGGGCGGATGCGGTGCGACCGACTTCCCATTCGTTGGACCGCACTTCCCATTCGTTAGCGCCACTTACCATCCGTTTCCCTGTCAGATAACGGTCATTCCGGGCAAAATTACGAGGGTAATGCTGGGTAAGTGGTCGCAATGGATGGTATGTCGTCGGCAACGGATGGTAAGTGCGCCGCTCCCTGGGAGCGGACCGCCTGACAGCGGCTGGGCTTAATTGCGCAAATCCGACGCCTTGGGCGGCGTTGCCGCAGGTCGGAGTGTTACAGGATCCTCTTTCACCAGCCTGCGGCCTAAGTCGGGTTCAGCGCGCTGAAGCCGAGCAGGCGCGCAAGGGCGCAGAATGCAGGACTACGCCGACTTCTCGCGCGGGGTGCGCCTGGCCACGTCACGCGGGACCAGGGTCGGGTTGACGTTTTCGAGCACTACCTCGGCCGTGACCACGACCCGCTCCACGTCCTTGCGGCTCGGTACCTCGTACATCACCGAGAGCAGGACCTCTTCGAGGATCGCGCGCAGGCCGCGAGCGCCGGTGCCGCGCAAGATGGCCTGGTCGGCCACGGCTTCGAGCGCGTCGTCAGTGAACTCCAGGTCCACGCCGTCTAGCTCGAACAGCCGCCGGTACTGGCGGACCAAGGCGTTCTTCGGCTCGGTCAGGATCTTGATCAGGGCTTCCCGGTCCAGGTTGTGCACGCTGGTGATGACCGGCAGTCGCCCGACGAACTCGGGGATCATGCCGAACTTCAGCAGGTCTTCCGGCATCACGTCGGCGAACTGATCGGCCGACACGCGGTCGGTCTTGACCCTGAGCACCGCGCCGAAGCCCATGCCGCTGCGACCGACCCTCTGCTCGATGATCTTCTCAAGGCCCGCGAACGCACCGCCGCAGATAAACAGCACGTTCGTGGTGTCGATCTGGATGAACTCCTGGTGCGGATGCTTGCGCCCGCCCTGCGGCGGAACTGAAGCGGTAGTGCCCTCCAGGATCTTCAGCAGCGCCTGCTGCACGCCCTCGCCGGAGACATCCCTGGTAATCGACGGGTTCTCGCTCTTGCGGGCGATCTTGTCGATCTCATCGATGTAGATGATCCCGGTCTCGGCCTTCTTGACGTCGTAGTCGGCCGCCTGGATGAGCTTAAGCAGGATGTTCTCGACGTCTTCGCCGACGTATCCCGCCTCGGTCAGCGCGGTGGCGTCGGCGATCGCGAACGGCACGTTCAGCAGCCTGGCCAGCGTCTGCGCCAGCAGGGTCTTGCCCGAGCCGGTCGGGCCGAGCAGCAAGATATTCGACTTGGCCAGCTCGACACCGTCTTCGGCGACTCGCTCGCCGCCGGACTGAATCCGCTTGTAGTGGTTGTAGACCGCGACCGACAGGCCCTTCTTGGCCTTCTCCTGGCCGATCACGTAGGAGTCAAGGAATTCGTAGATCTCGCGCGGTTTGGGCAGGCTGTCCCACTTGACCTCGGCGCGTTCAACGAGCTCTTCCTCGATGATCTCGTTGCACAGATCTATGCATTCGTCACAGATGTACACGCCAGGCCCAGCTATCAGCTTTTTGACCTGCTTCTGGCTCTTGCCGCAGAACGAGCACTTCAGCAGGTCAGCGCCATCGCCCAAGCGTGCCACCGCATTACTCCCTCTCCTACACCGCCCATTATGGGCGAGGCGAACCAACTACGGCTACGTGCTGAAGCTAAACCGTAGTCGCTTCGATGAGGCCATCACCATCCGCGCGCCGCAACAGCGCGACATGCTCTTAAGAAGACACTACATCGGGCTCCCGCTTCAGCATGGTCAGTACGTCATCTACAAGCCCGTACTCCTTGGCTTCATGGGCTGTGAGGAACTTGTCGCGCTCGATGTCGTGGCGCACCACTGCCTCGTCTTTCCCAGTGTGCTTCGCCAGCACCTGCTCCATCGCCTGCCGCATCCGCTGGATCTCCTTGGCCTGAATCTCCAGGTCGCTGGACTGACCGTAACCGCTTTCGATCGCAGGCTGGTGAATCAGGATACGCGAGTTCGGCAGCGCCATCCGCTTGCCCTTAGTGCCGGCCGCGAGCAGCACGGCGGCGGCCGAGGCGGCCTGGCCAAGGCAGAAGGTCTGGATGTCGGGCTTGACGTACTGCATGGTGTCGTAGATCGCCATCATCGAGGTCATCGACCCGCCGGGCGAGTTGATGTAGATCAAGATGTCCCGGTCGGGATCGATCGACTCAAGCGTGATCAGCTGAGCCATCACGTCGTTCGCCGACGCGTCGTCGATCTGTACGCCGAGGAAGATGATCCGCTCCTCGAACAGCTTGTTGTACGGGTTCATCTCCTTGATCCCGTACGGCGTCCGCTCGACAAACGACGGCAGGACGTACCTGCCCTCCACCACGCCCATCTTCACGTTCTCCGCTCTGGGGTCGAGTTTCCTTAGACCAGTCATGAGACCGCGCCTGCCGTCGGGACCTCATTGGCGTTGCGCACCACGTGGTCGACGAAGCCGTACTCCTTCGCCTGGTCAGCGGTGAACCAGCGGTCGCGGTCTGAATCCAGCTCGACTTGCTCCACCGTCTGGCCGGTGTGCATGGCCGTGCGCTCGGCCAGGATCCTCTTCACGTACAGGATCTGCTCGGCCTGGATCCTGATGTCTGACGCCGTGCCGCCGATGCCGCCGTGCGGCTGGTGCAGCATGACCTGCGCGTGCGGCATCGCGTACCGCTTGCCTTTCGCGCCTGCGCAGAGCAGGAACTGGCCCATCGACGCGGCCATGCCCATCGCGTAAGTCGCGACGTCGTTCGGCACGTACTGCATCATGTCGTAGATGGCCAGGCCAGCGCTGACCGATCCGCCCGGCGAGTTGATGTAGATGCTGATGTCCCGTTTCGCGTCCTCAGCCGCGAGCAGGACGAGCTCGGCGCAGATCCGGTTCGCGAGATCATCGTCGACCTGCTGGCCGAGGAAGATGATCCGGTGCCGCAGCAGCCGCTGGAACAACTGATCGCCCATCAGCGGGGGGGCCTCTGCCGCCCGCGCGAGGATCCTGGCCGGCAGCTGATCTTCTCCCGACATGCTCACAGTGCCCTCCTGCTCTCGATCAGGCATCGTGAACTCCGCTCGTGTACCCGGCGATGCCATCGCATCAATGACTGGCTGACTCTCACGAAAGCGACCCTAACCCGCCTCCGAAGCGCTAACGCCCACCGCTGCGCCCTGTTCGCTCTAGGCGCAGCCGGCGGGCGTAGCGCGTACTACTCCTCCGCGTCGTCCTTCGCGTCCTTCGCGTCCTTCGCGGCACCGCGCCCGCGACCGCGGCGCGCGCGGCCCTTCGGCTCTGGCTCGGCCACCTCGTCACTGGCGGCCTGCGGCTCTGCGTCGGCCTCGGCGTCGTCCTGGGTTTCAGGCTCGTCCTCGCGGCCGATCTCGATCTTGCGGCCGGCCTCATCGGTGACCTTCACCCGGCGCGCGAGCAGATCGGCGGCCTTGGACCTGATCACGTCCGACATCACCGCACCGAGCTGGCCGGAGTTGGTGAGCTGAGCGGCCAGCACGTCAGGGGAGACGCTCTGCTGGTAGGCCAACTGGGTCACGTACCTGGCCAGCTCGCCCTGCTCGACGCTGAGTTCCTCCTGCTCGGCGAACTGGTCCAGGATGAACCTGGCCTTGACCGACCGTCGGACCTCATCGCCGATCTCCTTGTCCAGATCGGCCTGGGATACGTCGCGACCGGACAGGTAGTCATCCAGGGTCAGGCCGGCCCGCTCGAGCTCTTCGTCCAGCGACTCGTGCCGGTGCTCGATCTCGTGCTCGACCACGGCCTCAGGCAGCGGCATGTCGATCTGGTCAAGCAGCGCCTCGATGACACGGTCCCTGGCCTGGCCGGCCTGGCCGGACTTGCGCATGGCTTCCATCTGCTTGCGGGTGTTCGACCGAAGCTCACCGACGGTGTTGTACTCGCTGGCCGACTGCGCGAAGTCATCGTCGAGCTCGGGCAGGTCCTTGACCTTGACGCTGCGCACCGTGACGGTGACGTCGGCCTGACTGCCCGCGTGATCGCCGCCGGCCAGCTCAGAGGCGAACGTGGCCGTCTCATCGGCGGACATGCCGACCAGCGCCTCGTCGAGGCCGTCCAGGATCGTGCCGCTGCCGACCTCGTAGGAGATGCCGGTCGCCTGAGCGTCGGCCACATCCTCGCCGTCCACCTGAGCGGACAGGTCGATCGATACGTAGTCTTCGGTCTCCACGGGCCGGTTGACCGACCGCAGCGAGGCGAACCGCTCGCGCAGCGCCTTGAGGTATTCCTCGACTTGGTCGACGTCCACGTCGGCGTTGTCGACTACGACCTGGAGCTGCTCGATGTCGGGGAGCTCGAACGCGGGCCGGATGTCGACCTCGGCGGTGAACGCAATCTCGGCACCGTCGTCCAGCTTGGTGATCTCCACCTCGGGCTGGCCGAGCGCGACCACCTGAGCCTCGCGGACCGCCTTGGCGTACAGGTCGGGCACTGCTTCATTAATCGCGTGCTCGAGCACGACTCCGCGGCCAACCTGCATGTCGAGCACCTGGCGCGGGACATGGCCGGGCCGGAAGCCGCGAATTTTGACCTGGCGGCCGACCTCGCGGTAGGCATGATCCAGGCTGGTCTGGAGCTCATCGAAGGGCACCTCTACGGTCAGGCGCACCCTCGTCGGGCTCAACTCCTCAACGTCGGTCTTCACGACGTGGTCACTCCTCGGCTATCCGGCTACAGGTACCCGGCACTGGGATCCCCGGCCGGAGTGGGGTCAGTGCTCTGGATTGGCTTAGCTGCCACCGCGGTTAAGCCGTTTGCTGATCGGCGCGGTGCTGGCGGCTTCGGGCGCCAAGTCTAAGGCCTTGCGGCCACATTCACCCGCCACGGGTGGTGATCAATGCGCGTCAGCCGTCTCACTATGAGCGACATGACCTCATCCCATCCAATTCGCCAGGCCCAAGACGACGGACAAGGGCAGGGCGAGACCGGCTACCGGGTCGAGCGATCGCCGGGTCCGCCCGGGCTCGGCTCTGACGTGGCCGCCGCGGCCTGGCCCGCCTTCATGGCCGCGGGCATCGGCAGCCTGATCGTCGGCGTCATCTTGCTCGCCTGGCCGAAAGAGACCCTGACGGTCGCAGCGATCCTGATTGGCGCCGCGCTAATCGTGGCCGGGCTGCTCAGGCTGGTCGACGGCTTCACCGCGCACGAATCCAGTGGCGGCCGGCGGGTGGCCAGCGTAGTGATCGGCCTGCTCGCGATCGTCCTCGGCTTGTACTGCATGCGGCACTATCACGTCACGATCGCCGCGCTGGCGATAATCGTGGGTTTGTTCTGGGTTATCCACGGGATCGCCGATATCGGCATCGGGCTGTTCGGGGGCGGCCTGCCCGGGCACGGCCTGACGGTCCTGGCCGGGGTGCTCAGCCTCGGCGCCGGATTGATCGTGCTCTTCTGGCCCACGATCTCGCTGACCGTGCTGGTAGTGGTCATCGGCATCTGGCTGATCGTGTACGGCATCCTGGCCGCGATCCTGGCGCTCAGGCTCCGCCGTACCGGGTCCGCGCCGCCTGGACCAGGCGACTTGGCGGCAGCGTAAGAAGAAACCTAGGCCGGCTCAAAGGTGAGTTTGGCGTGACGGATCGGGTATGGACGCCAACGGATCAGGTACTCGCCGACAGGCAGGGGGATGCGACAACGGTCAGCGAGAACCATGGCCGCGAGCCAGTGGCTCTCGGCTAGCGAGAGAGGGGGCGGCTTGACATGAGCAGTGCACAGGAACGGCAAGCCGGCACATCGGGCTCCACCATGGGATATGACCAGGGTCAGGCCCCTGACCAGGTACAAGGACAGGGTCAGGGCCAGGGTCAGGCGGAAGCCCAGGGGCAAGGTCAGATGACCGGCCAGGCAGCCGGCCGCGACTACCGGGCCGTCGAGCGTGACGAAGGCAATTACCGGGACCGGGATAGGGCACCTGGCCGCCACCGCGGCGCGGTGATCGGTTTCACGGCCCTGGCCGGCACGCTGATGCTGCTCGGCGGGCTCTGGATGATCACGGTCGGGGTCGTGGCGCTATCGCACGGCCACGTCTTCAGCTCTGCTCCGGCCTACACATTCAGGTACAACATCCGCGGTTGGGGATGGACCGAGCTAGCGCTCGGCATCGTGATCTTCGCCGCCGGCATGTGCGTATTCCTCGGCATGGCCTGGGCTCGCTACGTAGGCGCGTTCCTGGCGGTACTC
>DASYAT010000293.1:0-15722 GCA_036501205.1 Streptosporangiaceae bacterium
ACCCGACCGCCTAACCCGACCACCCCGACCGAACCAGCCAAGACCGACCAGGTCCGGCCACCCGATCTAACGACTTCTGGGGTCTCCGTGGCAGACCTTGAACTTCTTGCCTGAACCGCATGGGCAAGGTTCGTTCCTGCCTACCTTCGAGAAGTCGATCGCCTTGCCAGAACCGGTGGTCTGAACGGCCTGGCCGCTGCCATCCTCGCTCGGCGCGCTGTAGTTGAGCCGGGCCGACCTCTTGGGCTGGGCCAGCCCGCGCGGTGCGAAGGCGGCGGGCACCGCGTCCTCCTCGGCATCGCCCTGGCCCGCCTGGGCGGCCGCTGGTGCCGACCGGCCTTGCTGTTGCCTGGGCTGCTGCTGCCTGGCCTGGGGCTGCCTGGCCTGGGTGCGAGGCTGAGCCTGAGGCCGGCCGCCGTTGACCGCTGGCGGCGCGTCCTGAACACCGACGGCAGGTCCTTCTGCCCACTCGCCGTCCGGACCGGCTTCGCCGACGATCGGGTCCTGTTGGACCTCGACCTGCAGCTGGAACAGGTTGCCGACCGACTCTTCCTTGATCGCTTCCATCATCGCGGTGAACAGTTCGTAACCCTCGCGCTGATACTCAATCAGCGGGTCGCGCTGCGCCATCGCTCGCAGCGAGATGCCCTCGCGCAGGTAGTCCATCTCGTACAGGTGCTCGCGCCACTTGGTGTCGAGGACCGACAGGATCACTCGACGCTCAAGCTCGCGCATGACGTCGGAAGTGAGTTCTTCCTCACGCCGGTCGTAGGCGGCCTGGGCGTCGTCCTGCATCCGGGCGGTTACGGTGTCGGTGCTGAGGAACGACCGTTCGCCGCCCTCTTCTTCGACGAGCTCATCGATCCTCATGCCGACCGGATACAGCCGCCGGAAGGCTCTCCACAGCTCCTCTAGATCCCATTCCTCGGCAAAGCCTTCACTGGTCGCCTGCGCGACGTAATCAGCTATCACTTCGTTGATCATTCCGCGCACCTGCTCGTGCAGGTCTTCGCGGTCGAGCACCCGATGCCGTTCGGCGTAGATGACCGTACGCTGGCGGTTCATCACGTCGTCGTACTTGAGCAGGTCCTTGCGGATCTCGAAGTTGAGCTGCTCGACCTGGGTCTGGGCCGACCTGATCGACCTGGTGACGGCCTTGCTCTCCAGCGGGACGTCCGGACCCGTCTTGGCCCACTCAAGGAACTGGGCGACGCGCTCGCCGTTGAACCTGCGCATCAGGTCGTCCTCGAACGACAGGTAGAACCGAGACTCACCGGGGTCGCCCTGGCGGCCGGACCGACCGCGCAACTGGTTGTCGATTCGCCGCGATTCGTGCCGCTCGGTGCCGAGCACGTAGAGCCCGCCTAGAGCGACGACATCCTCATGTTCCTCGGCGACGGCTCGCCTTGCCTTGTCGACCGCCTCCGGCCAGGCGGCCTCATAGTCCTCCGGTGTCTCGACCGGGGAAAGGCCACGCTGGTGCAGTTCGAGGTCGGCGATGAACTCAGGGTTGCCGCCGAGCATGATGTCGGTACCGCGGCCGGCCATGTTGGTCGCTACCGTGACCCCGCCCTTGCGGCCGGCCTGGGCCACGATCGTCGCCTCGCGCTCGTGGTACTTCGCGTTCAGCACCTCGTGCGGCACGCCTTGCCGCTTCAGCATGCGCGAGACGACCTCGGACTTCTCGACGCTGACGGTGCCGACGAGCACTGGCTGGCCGGCTTCGTGCCGCTCGGCGATGTCCTCGACCAGTGCGTCGAACTTCGCCTGCTCGGTCTGGTAGATCAGGTCCTTCTGATCAAGCCTGATCATCGGCTTGTTCGTCGGGATCGGGACCACGCCGAGCTTGTAGGTCTGGTGGAACTCGTTGGCCTCGGTCATGGCCGTACCGGTCATCCCGGCCAGCTTGTCGTAAAGCCTGAAGTAGTTCTGCAGCGTGATCGTGGCGAGAGTCTGGTTCTCGTCCATGATCTTGACGCCTTCTTTGGCCTCGATCGCCTGGTGCATGCCATCGCTGTAGCGGCGACCGTGCAGGATGCGACCGGTGAAGTCGTCGACGATCAGCACCTCGCCGCCAGACACGACGTAGTCCTTGTCCTTCTTGAACAGTTCCTTCGCCTTGATCGCGTTGTTCAGGAAGCCGACAAGATGGGTGTTGGAATGGTCGTAAAGATTGTCGATGCCAAGCCAGTCCTCGACCTTGGCTACGCCTGACTCCATAATGCCGACGGTCTTCTTCTTCTCGTCGACCTCGTAGTCGCCCTCACCGTCCGAGCCGCGTCGCAGCCTGGGCACGATCTTGGCGAACTCGCTGTACCAGACGCTGTTCTGGTCGGCCGGACCGCTGATGATCAGCGGCGTCCTGGCCTCGTCGATCAGGATCGAGTCAACCTCGTCAACGATCGCGAATTGATGGCCCCGCTGGACGCACTCGTCCTCGGCCCAGGCCATGTTGTCTCTGAGGTAGTCGAAGCCAAACTCGTTGTTGGTGCCGTAGGTGATGTCGGCGGCGTACTGCTTGTGCCGCGTCTCCGGTTCCATCTCGGCGAGGATCACACCGACCTCAAGCCCAAGGAAACGGTGTATCCGGCCCATCCACTCGGCGTCGCGCTTGGCCAGGTAGTCGTTCACCGTGACGATGTGGACGCCCTTGCCGGCTAGCGCGTTCAGGTAGGCGGCGAAGACGCCGGTCAGCGTCTTGCCTTCACCGGTCTTCATCTCGGCGATGTTGCCGAAATGCAACGAGGCTCCGCCCATGAGCTGCACGTCGAAGGCGCGCTGGCCCAGGGTCCGCTTCGCTGCTTCCCGAGCGGCCGCGAACGCCTCCGGCAGCAGGTCATCCAGTGAGGCGCCATCGGCGTAGCGCTCTTTGAAATCGGCGGTCAGCGCGCGGAGTTCGGCGTCGCTGAGGGCCTCGTACTCGTCTTCGATCGAGTTGACCTGCTCCGCGAGCCGGAGCAGCCTCCGCTGGATCTTGCCCTCGCCAGCGCGCAGGACCTTGTCAATGATTGCTGGCACGTCTAGTCGGCTCCTCGCGGATTCGTTATGACTGGCGCAAGCACGCTCGCGCGCCTGACAGGGCACGTGCGCCCGCTCGGCAAGCGGTGCGGCCGACCAGTACGACTCTTCGTCTGCCATGGTAGGCGAGATAGCGACCAATGCCGAGCCGACGGGACTACGGGAAGCTGGCACTGAGCCTGATTTGCCGGCCTGAATAACATGATCAGCGGCAAGTACTGGGGCCGATCGCGAGCGAGATGATGCCCCTCGCCACAATGATAGGCACGACGCGTCGACCTGACCGGCGGACGAGACGGGCAGACGCGACCGGCAGACCTGACCGGCAGATACGGGTAGCAGAATAAGCAGGAGGATCAGCGCCATGGCGAACCAAGTGGACCCCGCCACCGTTGGGGGCGCGTCCGCCGCGGTTGCGGCTGGCCAGGACGCTTCCGTGGTTCACGGCGAAAGCACCGGCGCGGTCGCCAGCCCCACGAACGTCGCCCAACTGGGCCCGTACCCCGCGTTCCACGGGCGCACGATCTCGTGGGTGGCCGTGTCGATCATCATGGCCGGCTTCCTCGTCGGCGGCCTCGCACTGATCCTCGGCCAAAACGGACCGCTCTGGTGGCTCTTCTGGACCGGTATCGGGATCTCGGTGCTCGGCCTGCTCGCCACGCTGGCGACGAACACCTTCCAGGACTGGTATTAAGCCGACCGCCTCTCCTGCCTGATCCCAGTACGAGCTGGCGGCCAGTCCGAGCGGCCAGTTCGAGGACACTGTCAGTAGTGCCAGTTACGCTCGGGTTCGTGGCAGGTTCTAGCGGTCCTACACCTGAGCTCAAGCTGACGATCGATGACGTCCGGCTTATTACGCTGCAGGCCCAAGGCATGATCGGCGCGCAGGCGCGCAGCGGCGGGGTGACGGCGATGCTGCGCAGGATCGGCGCCGTCCAGCTCGACACGATCAGCGTTCTCGCCCGGTCCCATGAGCTGGTCGCCTACGCCAGGCTCGGCGCTATCGGCCGATCACGCGTCGAGCGCGCCTACTGGCACCCACGCAAGGCCGACGCCTTTGAGTACTGGGCTCATGCCGCCTGCATCCTGCCGATCGAGGAGTGGCCCTACTACTGGTTCCGGCGCCGGGCCTTCCTCACCAGGGGCAAGCGCTGGCACGACAATCACCCGGGCGTAGCCGCCGAGATACTCGCCAAGCTCCGGGCCGAAGGCCCGCTCACCACCACCGAACTCGGCGGCGCCAAGAACGGCGGCCCCTGGTGGGACTGGTCGGACTCGAAGATCGCGGTGGAGTGGCTGCTAGACACCGGCGAGGCGATCTGCGTTCGGCGGATCGGCTGGCGCCGGGTCTACGACCTGCCCGAGCGGGTGCTGCCGCCCGAGTTGCTGCGCGCAGAGCCGACCGACGCCGAATGCCTGATCCACTTCGCCGGAGTCTCCGCCCGTGCCCTGGGCGTCGTCACCAAAGCGGACATGACCGACTATCACCGAATCGCCAACTTCGGCAACGGCCGGAACTCGGCCGGATTGTCCACCGACGACGCGGCCCTGGCAGCGGGCCTGATCCCAGTCGAAATTGAGGCCAGCGGCAAGGGCGCGGCGGCCAGCAGAGCCTGGGCCGACCCATCCGTCGTCGACAGCCTGTCCGCCTCCAGCGGCAAGCCGCAGCGGGCGGGCCGACACCGCACGACGCTGCTGTCGCCGTTCGACTCGCTGGTCTGGGACAGGAAGCGGACACTGCGCATGTTCGGCTTCGAGCACAGCCTCGAGGCGTACGTCCCCAAGGAAAAACGTGTCCACGGCTATTTCACGATGCCACTTCTAGCAGGCGGGCGCCTGGTCGGCCGCGTTGACCCAGCCAGAGAAGGCAAGACGCTGGTCGCCCGCCAGCTGACCCTGGACACCCCAAAGGCGGCCGAGCCCATGGCCCGCGCCCTAGTCGAGGCCGCCGACTGGGTCGACTGCGACAACGTGCAACTAGGCCGCGTCCTCCCGGCCACCCTAGAACCAAGACTCCGCGCCGCCCTAGCCGCCGAGTCTTAACCCTCACTCCGGGGCCACCGCCAAGGCACTCAAGCCCGCCCCGCGCACGCCCGCACCCAACGGGCCGAGGGCCGTGCGCCCCACAGCTGCACTCGCCCCAGTAGGGCCTGGCCCGACAGCAGCCCAGCGATGAAACAGCGCCCCGCCCAAAGCCGACCCAACAGCAGCGACGCCGCCACACCAGCGGACACGAGCCAACACCCGCCGCACCGTTGAACGTGCAGCGCGCCGACAACCACGTCATCCGACCGGATTCCGGCCACTTATCCCGTCTAAGAACGCCTTATCCCTGGTTAGCGCAGAATTTTGCCCGGTTTGCGGTAGTTATCCGGTACCCAACCAGGGATAAGCGGAGCTAATCAGGGATAAGTGCGTAACCAGGGATCGGAAATCCGTGACAAGAGCGGGAAATCCGTGATGAGTGGGCTGGGCCGGACAGGTCTGCTGGGACGGATCTGCACAGAAGAGTCTGCAGGGGCCGCCGTGACTCATGTGACGACGGGCGAGTGGCCAGGCGGTAATGGCCTCCTCGCCCACCTTCGGGTGATAGACCGGGCAGTCACAGGCCGCCAGCTTGATGAGGCCGGGCGGTCACGGGCCGCCGGGTTGATCAGGCCGGGCGGTCACGGGCCGCCGGGTTGATGGGGCCGGGCCTGTGACTGGTTTGGGGTAGTTAGGTTAGTTCAATTAGTTTTTCGCGGACGGCTACCATTACGGCTTCCATCCTGGAGTGGATCTGGAGTTTCTCCAGGATGTTCCTGACGTGGTTCTTGACCGTGTTGTCGGAGATGAACAGTTCCTTGGCGATATCACGGTTGTTCATGCCGCGTGCGACGAGTTTGAGTACCTGCATCTCCCGGTCGGTGAGCTTCGGGGCGGGGACTTGCCGCGGTGGCTCATCCTGGTCGCGCTTGGCCAGCGCGGCGAACTCGGTGAGGAGCTTGCCGGCCATGGCCGGGCTGATCAGTGACTGGCCGCCGTGCACGGCACGTACCGCTTCTGAGACTTCATCGAGCGGGATGTCCTTCAGCAGGTAACCGCTGGCGCCGGCCCTGATCGCCTCGAACAGGTCCTCTTCTTCGTCGCTCATCGTCAAGATGATGATCTTGGCGCTTGGCGCCACGTCCTTGATTTCCCGGCAGGCTTCGATGCCGCTGCTGCGCGGCATGCGGACGTCCATCAGGACCACGTCGGGCAGGGCCTCGCTGGCTCGCTCGACGGCTTCGGTGCCGTCGCCCGCCTGGCCCACGACCTCGATGTCTGACTCGCTGGCCAGGACTATCTCTAGACCACGGCGGAACAGTGCGTGATCATCGACGATCAGCGTGCGGATCGGATCGGGCGTGCGTCCTGGCTCTGAGTCCTTGCGGCCGACGGCCGACGCTGCGCCACGTTCTACGCTCAACTGTCACCTTCCGCGCTTTTCCATCATGATAGATGCCCTTCGGTCGGTTGGACCTGCCGGCGACCGGCCGATGAGCAGCGTGTCTGGTGCCGCTTATCGGCCGGGCGCCGGGACGATCCCGCTCGACGTGATCAGGCGCGGTCAGGTGACCAACCCGGCTCGGCAGTCTCGGTCAGGACTGGAGCCGATCGGCGGAGGACATCGCTTGTGACCGGCCCGCTGGCTGACCCGCTGACTGGCCCGCCAGGTCGCCGTCGGCGACCTCGGATCGGGTCGGACGGCGGCTCTCGGGGACAGCGGCGGACCCGGACGCCGACCGGCCTTCGACCAGCCTGATGACGCCGTACTGATAGCCGCGCCGCCGGTAGACGACGCTGGGCATGTCCTCGTCGATGTCATGGAACAGGTAGAAGTCGTGACCTACGAGCTCCATTTCGAGCAACGCCTGATCGATCGGGATCGGGGCCGCGCGGTGGAACTTCTGCCGCACCACGAGCGGTCCGTCGCCTTCCATCTCGATCGGTACAACGCTATCGGAAGGTACGGGGTCTACACCGTCCGGCGATCCGGATTTGCCAGGACGAGAAATGGTCTGCCTGGGCATTGACCGGGCCAGATTGGGCGATGCTGGCGCCGCTGATCCGGCGGCGCGGCCGGCTGGAGCGGCGGCGCGGCTGGCTGGAGCGGCGTCCGGGGCCGGAGTCGATGATGGCGCGGGGACGGATGACGGGGACGGAGAACCCGGCGGGCCGGCGAGCTGGCCGTCTGACCGCTGGCCGGCGTTGTGCCGCTTACGGCGATCGAGTGCTCGGCGCAGGCGCGAGTCGAGCTTGGCGAGTGCTAGGTCAAGGGCTGCGAACCGGTCCTCGGCGGCGGCCTCGGCCCGGATGGCCGGCCCCCGCGAGATGATCGTCAGCTCCACCCGCTCCTTCTGGCTTGACTGGCGCGGGTTGCGCTCGACCGACACCTCCACATCGACCCTGATCGTTTTCTGATCCAGCTTCTCCAGCTTCAGCAGCTTCGCCGTCGCCTGGTCGCGGAACCGCGTGGCCACGTCAGTCTGCCGACCCTTGAAGATGATCTCCATGACCTGAGCCCCCTTCCATCCGGTGTGGACATCCGTCGTCCGGAAGTAGCACCCGTCCGGCCGACCTGGTCTTCGACCCCACATCCGCCTGCAGAGGGCCTCGCAGCTCTGTGTGTGCCACTAATGCCCTTCTCCCTGCCCAAGGGATATCCGATCCCAGGGGTGGGGCAGGACTTACCTCTAAGCCGCACCGTGATCAGTCGACAATGAGTCGCCTTACGTGGACCGTTTCGCCTGCGGCTGGCATCGGCTAGCCGGGACCGTCGCCCCGCTATCGGGGCGACCTGCCCGGCGCAACCACGGACCCGGACGGGTGCCACACACCGACGTTAGTCCTCAGCGGCGCCGATGTCAGGAGTCGGGGCGCCTGGGCACCGAACATATTTGCCGACCACCAGGTCACGCGCTTACCCAGCTCACAGCCTTTCGGCGTGGCGAGGCGGGCAAGTGCGGCGCAATCGGGACATGATCAGCCCGGATAGGCAGGCAGGCTCCCGCTAGCGACCCGATGCCAGATGCCATCGAGGTTGCCGTTGCCGCTGCTGCTCTCGATCGCCTCCTGGGTCGAGCCGCCCTGGGTCGTCTTAGTGCCCACGAGCACGACCGAGCCGTTGCCCGTGACCGACGTGACGTCCGGCGGGGCCGGCACCCTAGAAGACTGACCGCCGCTGAGCGGCACTTCATACAGCTGCGTGGCGCCATTTCGACGATCGAGCACGAGCAGATGATCCGGCCCCCACCAGGTCAGGTCGACCGGGTTGACCAGGTCGGGTCCGACCGCCTGAAGGCTGCTCTGCCCCAGGTAGATCACCTGATTCGGCTGCTTGCCGACCACCGTTGTGGAGGTGACATACACCATCGAACCCGACTTGTCGTGGACGATCAGCGCGACCCTGACGCCATCGGGAGCGACCTTGAGCGAAGTGAACGTAGCCGTCGACGAGATCTGGGGCGCGGGAACAGTCACAGGCGTTATCTGCAGGCCGGTGTGCGACGAGAGCGTCTCGGTGAGCACGAAGAGGTCGGATCCGGCAGCCACCCATAGCCGGCCCTGGTCGTCCCAGCTGAGCGACGAGCAATCGTCACCGGGCAGCAGTTGCACCAGCGGGGCGTTGCCGATCAGTGGCACCACGTACACTTCCTTGCCCCGGCAGCCGGCGATGGTCGGCGGCATCACTCCCCCGGAGGCCGCGATCGCAGTCAGCGGCCCGCTGCCGAGCCCCGCGGGCAGCGGCACCGGTGAGCGCCCGGCAATCGCGTCTCTGCGCGACAGGCCGACGTCCGCTTCCTTGACGGTAAAGACCTGCGGCTGGCCGGACGGACTCACGGACTGGTAGAACAAGTCGCCGGTCGTCCCTGGCGGCACCCACGATCCGAATCCGGTCGGATGCAACGTGGTGGACGAGTTCTTGATCTGGAGATGGACCTCCAGGATCCCGGTATTTGAGTTATCCGGCGAGTACGGCGAATAGGGCGAATAGGTCAGCGTCGTGACCAGTTGCGCCTCCATCTGCTGCAGTGCCTGATAGTCGGCGCTAGCGGCGGTACCGCCCAGCGTGATCAGAGCTTCATTTCCGTGTACCTGCACCGATGTCACCTTGGTGCCGGGCGGAAAGCCCGTGCTGACGGCGCGGTACAGCCAGTTCGAACTTGAGGGTGGCGAGAGCATCGACTTCACCAGCGTCGTGATGCTTTGGTTGCCAGGGCGGTCTGGGATGTACACCGGGTACGGCACCAGCGAGTTGGTCGTCGGATTGACCGGGAAATAGACATTGCGCGGCTGATAGTCCCGCAGGAAATCGGCGCTCGAGATGATCAGGAACCGCTTCTTCTGGTCCCGGCCGAGGCCATCAATGCCGCTTATCCGCCACTTCCCTCCTGATTGCGCCAATTCGAATCGGAATTGATAGGGTCCCGATCCGGGCGCCGTCTGCAATGTGAAGGCTCCATCAGTGCCGGTCGGCGTCAGTATCTCCTTTTGCTGGCTGGTGACAGTGACCTGAGCCTGCACCCGGCCGCCAGTGACTTTCGGCGAAATGATCACAGGGACCACGTTCGGGTGCGTGTCGATGATCGTGGCCGCCCGGCTCGGTCTCCACTTCGAGGCGTACGTGGCGGTGAGGTATTGCCTGGCCACGCCTTGATTGGCGCCGGTGGCGTCCAGGAAGCCGCTGACGATGTCCTTAGGCTGCCACTGCGCGCCCGGCCGCACCGGGTTGATCACGATGCCGTCTTGGGACAGGTCGGAGTTGGGAGCCGGGTTGAGCCCGTGCAGGGTGCCGGCGCCATTGTCGCTGCCGCCGCCGTCGGCCTGACCACCGGTCGGCAGGCTCACGCAGCCGCCAAGCGCGACGGCGGTGGCGAGTACCGCGACTCCGGCCCAGCCACGACGCGTTTTCATGCGTGATCCCCTGTCTGCATCAGTGCGCCCGGCTCAACCGGCTTCGGCACCTGGGCCGGCTCGGCCAGCCGGCGCGCACTCAAGCCGTCAAGATCGGCTGGTCCTGGCCGGAGCGGAAGCGGCGAGCCGGCCAGTCCGCCGCCGGCGTTTCTTGGCAGCGTGAGCCGGAATGCGGAACCTTGCCCAGGTTCGCCCCAGGCCTCGAGCCAGCCGCCGTGCAACCTGGCGTCCTCGAGCGCGATCGCGAGACCAAGGCCAGTGCCGCCGGTCGTCCTCGCCCGGGCCGGATCGGCCCGCCAGAACCGGTCGAAGACCAGGATCTCCTCACCGGGTGCCAGGCCGACGCCGTGATCGCGGACGACGACGGCGACCGCTCCGCGATCAGCGGCCGAGCTGACGACGACCTCGCGGCCCTCGCCGTGTTCCACCGCGTTGACGAGCAGGTTCCGCAGGATCCGCTCGACCCGGCGCCGGTCAACCTCGGCCACGCACGGATCGGCCGGCAACCTGAACTCGATCCGCGATCCGCGCCGTTCAGCAAGCTGCTGGGCCACGTCCGCCGAATTACGCACCAGATCGCACACGTCGACGAGCTCAGCATCGAGCGTCGCGGCGTTGGCGTCGTACCGGCTGATCTCCAGCAAGTCGACCAGGAGTCCCTCGAACCGGCCGAGCTGGCCGTGCAGGAGCTCGGCCGATCGCCTGGCCTGCGAGGTCAGCTGCTCCCTGGTTTCGAACAGCAGGTCGGCCGCCATCCTGATCGTCGTCAGCGGGGTGCGCAGCTCATGACTGACGTCGGAAACGAACTGACGCTGTACCTGCGAGAGATTCTCAAGCTCGCGCATCTTGTCCTGCAGGCTGGACGCCATCTCGTTGAAAGACCTCGCCAGCGCGGCCACCTCATCGTTACCGCGGACTTCCAGCCGCTCTTCCAGCTTGCCGGTGGACAGCAGCTGGGCGCCCTGGGCGGCCCTAGAGACCGGTACGACGACCCATCTGGTCAGCAGCCAGGCAATGCCGGCCAGCAGGAACACCAGGGCGAGCCCGACCAGCGCGAGGGTGCGCAACACCACGGCGAGTTCGTTCTCCAACTGGGTGAGCGGGAAGAAGTAGAACAGGCCGTACTGACTGCCGAACGGGGCCGCGTAGAGCAGTCCCGTGGTCTCCCGTCCGCCGGCCCTCGGGTAAGGAATGCGCGCGAAGTCGAATACGGGGGGCCTCTTGCGGTGCGCGAAGATCGCATCGACCAGCTTCGGCGGCAGGAACTGGGTGGGCAAATTTGCCGAGACCGACGAGGTGAACACCGGCGGGCTGAGCGGTGGCAGTCCGACCGCGATCCCGTACTGATCGGCAGGCACCTCGTCGCTCGACTTCAGGCTCTTCACGACGTTGTACATGAACTGCTCGGACGATGTGCCCGGGTCCGCCGCGGGTCGCTGTGACTGCGCGAACGTCAGGCCGTCGGAGGCCTGGGTGATAGCGGTTTCCTCCGCCTTGTGCAGCAGGTTGGCAGTGATCTGCTGCATGAGGAAGAAGCCGAGCAAGGACACCACAATCGCCGAAGCGACGAGCGTCGTGCTGACCACCCTGAGCTGCAGCGAGCCCTGCCAGCGGGTCTTGGCCCCATGGAACAGCTGGGCGATCCGCAGGCCGACGCGCTTCCTGGACGGGCGCAGCGCCGACAGCCGACTGGACAGCCGGCCGTAAAGCCCATCCGCCCAGGCTTGTCGCGACTTACCGCCACTGGGGCCGATCTGGAGCTGATCGTCGCTGACCGGTGGGATTGTCATCGCTGTCTCCGCATGATCAGCTGCCGGCCTGGTCGATCACAGATCGCCAGCCAGACCGGCCGGTAGCCTGGCCGGCCGGTGCCGTGCGGTGTGCGGACTGGCGTCCGCTCACCGCACGGCGGGGTGTTAGCTACATTGGTCAGCCCGGTCCCGCCTTGTAGCCCACGCCGCGAACCGTGACTACGATGTCCGGCCGCTCCGGATCCCGCTCGATCTTGGCCCGCAACCGCTGCACGTGCACGTTGACCAGGCGGGTGTCGGCGGCGTGCCGGTATCCCCATACCTGCTCAAGCAGCACTTCCCTGGTGAACACCTGACGCGGCTTCCTGGCCAGCGCGACCAGCAGGTCGAACTCGAGCGGGGTCAAGCTGATCGGCTCGCCGTCCCGCTTCACCGAATGCCCGGCCACGTCGATCGTCACATCGCCGATGGTCAGCATCTCCGGCGCCGGATCGTCGGTTCGGCGCAGCCGCGCGCGAACCCGGGCGATCAGCACCTTGGCCTGGAATGGCTTCACAATGTAGTCGTCCGCGCCTGACTCAAGCCCGAGCACCACGTCGACCGTGTCGCTCTTAGCGGTCAGCATCACGATCGGAACGCCAGATTCTGCTCTGATCTGCCGGCAGACATCGATCCCGTCAACGCCAGGAAGCATGAGGTCGAGCAGGATCAGATCCGGCTTCGTCTCCCTGAATGCATCAAGCGCCCGGTCCCCGTCGGCGACAAATGTTGGCTCGAAACCCTCTCCGCGCAGGACAATCCCCAACATCTCGGCGAGAGCGGCGTCATCATCGACGACTAGCACGCGACCTTTCATATTCCCCATCGTTCCATGGAAACGGCGGCACAGCAGCCCGCACTGCTAGGGCTCCTGGCCTAGAACACGCAGATTACCCTGTGTGACAGGCTGGATGACGCCGCGCTCCGTGACGATGGCCGTGACCAGATCGGGCGGAGTGACGTCAAATGCTGGATTGTAGGCCGGACTGCCCGCTGGCGCGATCGGATGGCCGGCAAACTCGGTGATTTCCTGCGGATCGCGTTCTTCGATGACGATCGATTTGCCGTCGGCGGTGCCGAAGTCGATCGTCGAGACCGGGGCGACCACCACGAACGGCACCCGATGATACCGGGCGAGCACCGCCAGGGCGTAGGTGCCGACCTTGTTGGCGACACTGCCGTCGGCCGCGATCCGGTCGGCGCCGACCACGACCAGGTCAACCTCTCCGGCCGCCATCAGCGACGCGGCTGCCGAGTCGGCCAGCACCCGGTACGGCATCCCGGCCCGCTGGGCCTCATAGGCCGTCAGGCGCGAACCCTGGAGCAAAGGACGGGTCTCATCGATCCAGAGCATCGCGAGTTTTTTCGCGCTTCGCGCATGTTTTATTAGGCCGAAAGCTGTGCCGAGGCCGGCCGTGACCAAAGAGCCGGTGTTGCAGTGGGTCATGATCTTGGCCCCGTCCGGGACCAGCGTCAGGCCGGCGGCAGCCATCTGATCGCAGGCGGCTCGATCAGCGTCCTCGATGGAGCGGGCTGCCTCCAACGCGGAGACCACCGCATTTCGTTTCGCCCCATCGTCTTTACCGGTGCCTAGTGCCCGCAGATATGCATCCAGCGTCAGCCTGGCGGCCCAGCCTAGATTTGTCGCGGTCGGCCGGGCGGCCTCGATCGCGGCGGCTGCCGCTGCCACATCGTCGCCCCGAGCGGCCGCCAGCGCGACACCGTAGGCGCCCGCGATCCCGAGCAGCGGGGCGCCGCGGACGGCGAGCCGACGGATCGCGTCGATGAGCGTCGGGATATCGGTGCAGGTGATGGTGGTCTCGACCAGGGGCAGCTTGGTCTGGTCGAGCAGTTCTATGGCTGGGCCGGCGGGCGGATCTATCCAGCGCAACGGGGTGATGCTCACAAGATGAGTCTGCGCTAAGGCGACCGTGAGCGCGAACGCGGAGGCTGCCAATCCCGGCTACAGTCTGATATAGGAGACGTTCGGCAAATTGGGCAATTGCGTACGCAATCTGAACTGACCGCGGATCTTATTCGTGCCACTATTGGCGTGCCGCGTCGGCCAGTTGCCTGCGTGGGACCCTCGGGGCAGTAGGAGTCCACCATGAGCGACAACCCGCCGTGGGGCGGCGGTCAGCCGCCGGCCGATCAGCCTGGGGCTGGTCAGCCGGGTTACGGACAGCCTGGGGCTGGGGCACCCGGGTACGGCCAGCCTGGATACGGCGGCCAGCCTGGATACGGGCAGCCTGGATACGGGCAGCCTGGGTACGGCGGCCAGCCTGGATATGGGCAACCTGGCTACGGACCCCCTTACGGGCAGCCCGCGTACGGGCAAGCCGGCTATGGCGCGGGGCGGCCGGCAGGCGGGGGGTGGGCTCCGCCGGCACCTATGCCTGGAGGTGTGCCGCTGCGCCCGCTGACAGTCGGCGACATGCTCAGCGGTGCCTTCACGCTGATCCGGCGTAACCCCGTCGCCACCCTGGGTCTCGCCGCGATCGTCGAGGTGTTGGCGGGCATCGCGACAGCGTTCCTGTCGCTGGGTGAGCAAAAGCTGTTCCGTAGCTTTCAGAACCGGCTCAATCACGACCGGTTCCTGTCACCCGGCCAGACCGGGCACGATGTGCTGCATTTCTTCGGCTCGCTGGTGCCGTATTTCGCGGCTTCGATCGCGATCGGCTTGATCGTGCAGAGCGTCCTCACCGGGATGCTGACCGGCGTGTTCGGCCGCGGACTGCTCGGCGACAAGATCGGCATTGGGCAGGCGTGGCGGATCTCAAGAGTGTTCTGGGTGCTGGTCGTGTCGGTGCTGGTCAGCCTGATCCTCTTTGCGCCGCCGTTCCTGCTAACCCTGATCGTGATCGGACTGGCGCTGGCCAAGATCACGGCGGCCGCGGTCATCGTGGGCGTACTGGGCGGGCTGGCCTTGATCCCGGTGTCGCTATGGATCTGGTTCAGCCTGAGCCTGGCCATACCGGTAGTGGTACTGGAGGGCGTCGACCCGGTGACCGCACTGCAACGGTCCTGGCGGCTGGTGCGCGGCAACTGGTGGCGCGTATTCGGGATCACTTTGCTGGCCGCACTGATCGTCTTCATAGTGGCGCTCATCATCGAAGTGCCCTTCACGATCGCGCAGGCCGTAGCTATCGGCCATAGCGGCGGCTCGTTCCTGCCGGGCGTGGGAACAGGGGCAGCGGCGCCGGGGGTGCTCGCGATCGTCATTTCCACGATCGGCAGCATCATCGCGACCGTCTGCACCAGGCCGATCGGAGCCGGCGTGACCGTGCTGCTCTACGCCGACCTGCGGATGCGCAAGGAGGGGATGGATCTGCTGTTGCAGCAGGCTGGCCAGACCCAGTCGATGAACGCGGATCAGTTCTCGACCCTGTGGCAGCAGAACAACCCCGGGTCCGGTTTGCCGGAGCTGGGCGGCCTGCCTGGTCAAAGCGGCCTGCCTGGTCAAGGGGGCTTTCCCGGACAAGGCGGCGGGAACCCGGGCGCTGGTAAGGCGGGCTGGTAATCCGGACCACGCTGCCCGTTCAGTGCCTTAGCCTGCTCATTGGCGCGGCTGCGCCCGGCTCGGCAATGACCGACGGTTGTGCGAGTATGAGCGATAGCCGCCGGGCCGATAGTGCGCTTCGCCGACAAAGCGCTTTTGCTTCGCTCCGGCGTCGCGGCGGCGAATATCAGGAGATTAACTATGAGCGAAACACCGCCGGAGAGCGCCGACCAGGACCAGCCGGAAGACGGTTATGGCTCGCAGGCGGGTCCGTCTTCGTGGCCGGACCGGCCCGAATACGGCCAGTCCACCACTCCGAGGTACGGCCCGCAGTCCAGCCAGCCAGGAGCGGTCGTGCAACCGCCGGGCGGAATGCCGTCTGGTGGAATGCCGCCGGCGGCGGAGCGGGTCGGACGCAATGAGCCAACTCGCATGATGCAGCGCGATGCGCTTGGGCAACCGCCATTTGGCCGGGACCA
>DASYAT010000294.1:0-20439 GCA_036501205.1 Streptosporangiaceae bacterium
GTCGCGCCTCCCTGGTTCCCGGATCCTTTTCAAGATCAACTTAAGTTGAGTGATACGCCTGATCGCAGCAGTCACAACAGCCACAGCAGTCACAGCGATCACTCCGGCATCCGAGCTGACGTATGAAAGTGCATCGCTGCAGCCCTGGCTTTAGCAAAGCGACAGTCACACGTCTGGGCTGGAGGCTGGGTTGGCCGTCCGCAGCCGGCCGTAGAGGAGCGACCGGGCGAGGCGACGGGGAAGGACGATGGCGGAGGCCGGCCGCTGGTGACCTTCTAGCCCCTGGCAAGCGTCAGCCGGATGTGCGCGCCGTCGGTATGTGTGGCCCGGCGGAGCCTGGTTGGATGGGCAGCATGCCGCGCGACAATGCGTTTCTTCTCGTGTCTTTCGGAGGTCCTGAGGGACCCGATGACGTGATGCCGTTCCTGCGCAACGTGACCGCCGGGCGAGGCGTGCCCGATGAGCGACTCGCCAAGGTAGCCGAGCACTACTACGAGTTCGGCGGGGTCAGCCCGATCAACGCCCAGTGCCGCGAGCTGATCGCCGCGATCGAGAAGGACTTCGCCACCACCGCCATCGAGCTGCCGGTCTACTGGGGCAACCGGAACTGGCCGCCCTACCTGACCGACACCATGGCCGCGATGGCGAGCGACGGAATCAAGCGCGTGATCGCACTGGCGACCTCCGCTTACAGTTCATTCTCCAGTTGCCGGCAGTACCTGGATGACATCGACCGGGCCAGGGCCGCGGTCGGGCTGGAGGCGGCGCCGGAAGTCATCAAGATCCCGCCCTACTATCGCCATCCTGGCTTCATCGGCTCGTTCATCGACGCGACCCAGGCCGCCCTGGCCTCGCTGCCGCCCGAGGCCGAGCCAGGGGCCGAGCTGATCTTCACCGCCCACAGCATCCCGACGTCCATGGCGACCGCCAGCGGCCCGGCCGGCGGCGGGTACCCGGCTCAGCTCGCGGTGGTCGCTGAGCTGGTCACGGTCGGGGTCGGCCGGTCGAGCTGGCGGCTGGCCTACCAGAGCCGCAGCGGCCCGCCGTCGGTCCCGTGGCTCAAGCCCGACGTCGACGACACCCTCGAAGAAGTCGCCGCGTCCGGGGCGACCGCCGCCGTGATAGTGCCGATCGGGTTCGTCAGCGATCACATGGAGATCAAGTTCGACCTGGACACCGAGGCCGCCCGGACAGCGGCCCGGCTTGGCCTGCCGATGGCCAGGGCGGCTACCCCTGGGACCGCGCCCAGGTTCGTATCGATGATCTCGGCCCTGGTCGCTGAGTTCGCCGCCGGGCAGGCTGGTCCCGCCGCCGAGGCGCTCGGACCAGGCGCGGCCTCGTTCTGCCGGGCCGGCTGCTGCGGATCTGACCTGGACCGGTCAGCCGGGCTGTTCGCGGCTGGCGCCCAGTGACCGGGCCACAGCCAGCCAGCACCGGGCCGGCCGACACCGGGCCGGCCAGTACCGAGTTGCTCGCGCTCGCCTGCGCCACGGCCCGCGAGGCCGGCGCGATGCTGGTCGGTCGCAGCGGCCGGGCGACCGTGGTGAGCACCAAGAGCAGCCCCACCGACGTCGTCACCGAGATGGACCGAGCCGCCGAGCGGCTGATCAGGCAGCGGATCGCCGAGCAGCGCCCTGAGGACTCGATCCTGGGCGAGGAAGGCGGCCAGACCGGAGAAGGCGCGCTGGTCCGCTGGATCGTCGACCCGCTCGACGGAACCGTCAACTACCTGTACGACTTGCCGGACTGGGCGGTCAGCATCGCCGCCGAGGTGGCCGGCGAGATAGTCGCCGGTGCGGTGTGCGTGCCTCGTCGCGACGCCCTGTATTTCGCGCGGGCCGGGGGCGGCGCCTGGCGGGTCAGCCTGACTGGCGGCGAGTCAGCAATCGCCGAACAACTGAAAGTTAACGCGGGCGTGCCGCTGGCGCGTGCACTAATCGCCACCGGGTTCGGCTATGATCCGGGCCGGCGCGTCGTGCAAGGACAGGTCGTCGGCGCCATCTTGCCCAAGGTCAGGGACATCAGGCGGAACGGTGCCTGCGCGATCGATTTGTGTTCGCTGGCGGCCGGGCAGGTCGACGGCTACTACGAGCGGGGCGTGCAGTACTGGGACATCGCAGCGGGTAGCCTGATCGCCCGCGAGGCAGGTGCGATCGTGACGGGTTTGGCCGGGAAACCGGCTGGTCCAGCGATGACGGTGGGCGGCGGGCCCGCGCTCTTCGGCGAGTTGCATGACTTGTTGCTAAGTCTGCGGCCGGAGCGCGACGCCAGCTAGTTGCCGCCGTTAGCTGGGGGTTCATGTCGTAGTTAGCTGTGATCTGCCCGTATGCCGGCGCGACACGAACCATCGTGAGGGCGGGCTACGTGTACTTCATGTGGGCGAGCGTGACAGAATTCCCGCCGGATTCGGGCACAACTGAGCCCGCTTATGCGTTGCACTCGCGCGAGAAGTTTTGACGACGGAGGAGTAAAAGCCACATGGCCACTGACTACGACAGCCCAAGGAAGACTGACGAGGAGATGACCGAGGACAGCCTGCAAGAACTGCAGGCGCGCCGGATGGACAAATCGTCCACGGCGATCGACCTCGATCCGGACGACGTTGCCGAGTCACTTGAGCTGCCGGGGGCTGACCTGTCGAACGAGGACCTCTCGTTCAAGGTGATCCCACGGCAAGCGGACGAGTTCACTTGCTCAAGCTGCTTCCTTGTGCACCACAGAAGCCAGCTCGCTGAAACCCGCGGCGGTGACCTGATCTGCCGGGAGTGCGCGGCGTAGGCAGCTACGTCATGTGCCGAGCTGATTACCCGGCTGGCCAGATCGAGCGCTCGTCCCCTCGCGGGTCAGCTTCGATCGAGCCGCCCCCGGCGTCGAAGACCCGCACTGCCCGGGTCTCGTCGTACGCTGGCCAGCCAGGATTCGCCGTGGTCGCGAACGCGATCCAGGCGGCATGCAGGTCGTCCGCTAGATCCTGCGGCGCGTCGGCTCCGATGATGTTGTCATCGGCGGCTGCCGCCAGATTGTCGAAGACGAAGGGAATCTCAAGGCTGTGCGCCGCCCCGAGCGGCGGCTTGCCCCAAGCAAACTCGTAGACGTAGGTGGCAGCCGGCGCGGTAGCGCGTGCCTGGGCAACGCCCAGCGCCGGCAGCCGGAAGAACCGGTCGGTCAGCATCGCCGCGAACACGTCTCCGGCGCTGGCATCAGGGCGATTCGCCTGGTACTTCGCGACCACCTCGGCCGTCGCGCCGAACGCCGCCGACAGCATCCCGAGCAACTCAGGCGTGATCGTGTCGATGGTCCCCGGCGCGACCAGGAACAGCCGGAACTCCTCGGAATTGGTGCCGATCAGCAGCGGCACCTGCGAGCTGGCACCGGTCGCGATCGCCGCCATCGGATGAGCCGGCAGCGAGTCGCCGTCGACGACCGGGATGAAGGGCATTGAGCTCGCCACGACCGTCTCCCCGAACCTGGCCGGGTTCGGATCGGCCGCCAGTGCGTCCCTGACCATGGCCTGGCCGGCGATAAGCCGGTCAAGCTCGACCCCAGCCAGACCTGCGGCCGTGACCTGCGGGCTGGGCAGGGCGTCGCCGAGCGCCTTGCCGAGTTCGGCGGTGACCAGCGCCGCGTCGGCCGGATCCGCGGCCGCCTGGACGGCTCCGCTCTGCGCGATCGCCTTGGCGAACAGCCCGCCGGCCCGCGGCATCGCCAGCAGCGTGGTCACGCTCATCGCGCCGGCCGACTCGCCGAAGATCGTCACGTTGGCCGGGTCGCCGCCGAAGCCCTCGATGTTGTCGCGGACCCACTCGAGCGCGGCGATCTGATCGAGCAAGCCGCGGTTGGCGGGCGCCTGCGCGTCCGGTACCAGCGCGAACCCGTCCACGCCGAGCCGGTAGTTGATCGTGACCAGCACCACGCCGGACTTAGCGAAGGCGTGCCCGTCATACCAGGGCACCGCTGAGTTCCCGTTAGCGAACGCGCCCCCGTGAATCCAGACCAGCACCGGCCGCCGCCCGGCTCCCGGCGCGTCCTGCGGAGTCCAGATGTTCAGGTTCAGCCAGTCATCACCACCGATGTTCTCCTCGGCCAGCATGACATCGAACGGCTTCGGGTAGTCCGGCTTGGGCGGGGTCGGGCCGAACGCCGTAGCGTCTCGCACCTCGGTCCAGGACTCGGGCGGCATCGGCGCGGCGAACCTGAGCTTGCCGGTCGGGCTGGCCGCATACGGGATCCCGAGGAACCGGGCGACGCCGCCCGTGTGCTCGCCGCGAACCGATCCGTACTTGGTCTGAACGACTGGTTCCATGTCCGAACTCTGCCACGGCGGACGGCCTGGCCACCAGTGCCTGTTTTGGGCCATCTTGCCAATCAGCCATGATGGACGGGCGCCAGAGCAGGGCGCGGGGCACTCGCCGATGAACCGGGAGGAACGGGTGGCGGATTACGCGGACGTGATCTTCACTGGCGGAACGGTGTATTCGTCAGATGAAAGCATGCGCAGGCTGAGTCCAGCCTCAGCCGCCGGCGGAGCTCCAGCTGACTCGGTCGCCGTGACCGGCGGGCGCATCGCCGCGGTCGGGGTAACTGGTGATTCCGCCATCACTGAGCTGCGGGGGCCTCGCACCGAGATCGTCGAGCTGGCCGGGCGAGTTCTGCTGCCCGGGTTCCAGGACGCGCACGCGCATCCCGCGTTCGCCGGGGTCACGATGGTGAGCTGCAACCTGATCGGCGCGGCCTCGCTTGACGAGGCGATCGGCCGGATCAAGGCCTACGCGGACGCGCACCCCGAGCGGGAGTGGATCTCCGGCAGCGGCTGGCGGATGGAATGGTTCGAGGCAGGCACCCCGAGCCGGCAGCTGCTTGATCAGGTGACGGGCTCCCGCCCAGCTTTCCTCCTGAATCGAGACTTGCATGGCGGCTGGGTGAACTCTCGTGCCTTCGAGCTAGCCGGCTTCGACGCCCGGACACCCGACCCCGCCGACGGTCGCTTCGAACGCGAGGCCGACGGCACGCTCCAGGGCACCGTGCACGAGGGCGCCGCCGACCTGATGGGCGCGTTTGTGCCAGAACCGAGTTTCACCGATCGGCTCACCGGGCTGCTGCTCGCGCAGCGGCACCTGCACGAGCGCGGCGTCACGGCCTGGCAGGACGCGATCGTCGGTGCTTACCTCGGGTCGCAGGATCCGCTTCCCGTCTACCTGGAGGCGGCCAGCTCTGGACAGCTGACGGCGCGGGTGCGCGGGGCGCTGTGGTGGGAGCGCGAGCGCGGGGCCGAGCAGATCGCCGAGATCAGCGCCAGGCGCGAGGCCGGCCAGGCGGGCCGGTTCACGGCCGGCACCGTCAAGATCATGCAGGACGGGGTGGCCGAGAACTTCTCCGCCGGCCTGCTCGAGCCCTACCTGGACTCGTGCGGCTGCCAGACCGGCGGACGCGGCCCGTCCTACCTGGACCCCGATGAGCTGACCGCCAACGTGGCCGCGCTGGACGCGCTCGGCTTCCAGGTGCACTTCCACGCGATCGGGGACCGGGCGGTCAGGGAGTGCCTGGACGCGGTTGCCGCCGCCCGGGCCGCGAACGGCGCTAACGATCACCGGCACCACATCGCGCACATCCAGATCGTCCACCCCGACGACGTACCGCGATTCGCCGAGCTGGGCGTGACCGGCAACATGCAGGCGCTGTGGGCCGCGCACGAGCCCCAGATGGATGAGCTGACGATCCCGTTCCTCGGGGCGGAGCGATCGGACCGGCAATACGTGTTCGGGGACCTGCTGCGGTCCGGCGCCCGCCTGGCCGCGGGCAGCGACTGGGCGGTCAGCAGCGCCAATCCGCTCCGCGCACTGCACGTCGCGGTAAACCGGTCGCTGCACGGCTCGACCGGCGCCGATGCGGAGCCGTTCCTGCCCGGCCAGGGTCTTTCGCCGGCCGAGGCGTTCGCCGCCTACACGATCGGCTCAGCGTTCGTGAACCACCTCGACGACCAGACGGGCTCGGTGCAGGTGGGCAAGCTCGCCGACTTGATCGTGCTTGACCGGGACCCGATCACGGGAGACCCGGCCGACATCGCGACAGCGTCAGTACTGGCAACCTACGTAGAAGGCGAACCCGTCTACCGCTCGCCCTCCCTAGGCTAATCGCGCCACGCCGCGCTGCCCAGACCCGCTCCGCCTCAATCGAACATGTGTTTGATTTATCGCTATACTGGAGTCATGACTGTCGCGTTCCAGGCTTCGCTGCTTGACCTTGACCAAGAGTTCAAGATCGCCGATCTCGGAGGGCTGAGGCGGACGACGCTGACTGAGGGAGCCTGGCTTGAAGTGCTGCCGGGCTGGATGACCGGTGCCGATGACGTGTTCGAGCGGCTGATTGAGACCGTGCCGTGGCGGGCCGAGCGGCGGCCGATGTATGACCGGGTGGTCGCGGTGCCTCGGCTGCTGAGCTTCTACGGCGCGGGGGAGCAGTTGCCCGACCCCGCGCTCGCCGAGGCGATGGCTGCGCTCGACGAGCGCTATCGACCGGTGCTCGGCGAGCCGCTGAGCACGGCGGGCCTGTGCCTGTACCGTGACGGTGCGGACAGCGTCGCCTGGCACGGTGACAACTCTGGCCGCCGGGTCGCGGAGACGATCGTGGCGATCTTGTCACTCGGCAACCCGCGGATTCTGGCGCTGCGGCCGCTGACTGGCGGCGACACCCGGCGGTACCTGCTCGGCCACGGTGACCTGCTGGTCATGGGCGGCACCTGTCAGCGCACCTGGCAGCATGCGATCCCCAAGTCGGCCAATGTGTTCGGGCCGCGGATCAGCGTCCAGTTCCGCCCCGCCGGAGTGCGCTAGCAGCGCCGGGCTGCTAGAAGTACCGGGGATTGGCGACCGCGAGCCGGGCGGCGACCTCGTCGGCCAGGCTTGCCTGGTCCGGGGGCAGCGGGCCGAGATCAAGTTCCCTGGCAACGATCGCGAGCACGTTCGCGGCCACCCGGGCGTGGAACGCGAGCTGGCCGCCGGTGGCGGGCATTACCTGGTCGGTGAGGAAACCGCGGACCGCGTCGAGCAGCTCGCTCGCGGTGGGCCGGCCGTTCGGGGCCGGAGCCGGCTTGGGGTCGGCGCTCGGGCTTGGCCGCCGGGTGGCGGCCGCGGCGGCCTCGTCCGGTCGCAGTAGCGTCAGCAGATCCCACTCCTGCTCGGCGACCCGCCGCCCGATCGCGGCCAGCTCGACCGAGCGGTGCAGGCCGGACAGGTGCGCCCAGGCCTGGTTGAGGCAGATCACGCCCCAGCGCAGCGTGCCCAGGATCTCCCACCAGCGCAGTTTTCCGGCGCTGATCTCGGCTCCGCCGGCCGCCCGGTAGCCGGCCAGCAGCTCCTCGCGGGTGCCGACCCCCGCGACCGGGCCGGGGGCGCCGAACCGCCAGGCCTTCACGCACAGCCAGCCGAGGTCCTCAGCCGGGTCGCCGGCGTGCACCAGTTCCCAGTCGATCACCGCGTTCAGCCCGCGCTCGCCCACGATGAGGTTGCCGAGCCGCAAATCGCCGTGCACGGTCACCGGCTCACTCGGCGGCGGCCGGTCGGTGCTGAGCGCGTCGATCGCCAGCTCGAACACCCCGCCGTCGTAGTCGAACTCGCCGAGCTTGGCGACCAGGTCCGCGAGCGGGTCGGGCGCGGGCAGATCGGCAGGCGGCCTGAGCGCGTGCAGCCCGGCGGCGAAGCTGGCGAGCTGGCCGGTGAGCGCCGCCCTGGCCGGTGCGTAGCGGTCATCGCGCAGGATGCGACGGGCGATCGTCTCACCGGGAACGCGCCGCATCACAAGACCGGCGGAGCCGAGAAGCTCCGCCTCGTCGCTGCTGACCAGCACCTCGGGGACGGTGAGACGGGCCGCTTGCGCCGCCGCGATCGCTCGCGCCTCCCGCCCCATCGCGCCCGGCTCGCTCGGCCGGCCGGGCGGATCGCGGCGCAGGACGAGCTCGGCACGCGATCCGTCGGCCGCGACCGCGTCGAAGGCCCAGGTCTCTCTGGAGGCACCGCCGGACAGCCTGGTCAAACCCTCGATCGTGACGGCGCCGAGCCGGTCTCGCAGCGCCTGTGCGAGCGCGGCGCCCAGTTGCTCCTGGTCGATCGGTCCGGTGGCGGTCAACCTTCAGCGACCCCCTTGGGAGCGCGCTGGCGCATGAAGCCGAACATGTACCCGGCCACCCGCCGCATCTGGATCTCCTCGGCCCCCTCGGTGATCCGGTACCGGCGATGGTGCCGGTAGATGTGCTCGAACGGCTTGTGCCGGGAGTAGCCGAGCCCGCCGTGCACCTGCATCGCCCGGTCGGCCGCCTCGCAGCACAGCCGGTTGGCCCAGTAGTTGCACATCGAGACCTTGTCCGAGCAGGAGAACGCGCCATAGGTGTCCATCAGCCAGGCGGTCTTGTGTATCAGCGCGCGGAGCATCTCGACCTGGGTTTGCAGTTCGACCAGCGGGAACTGGATGGCCTGGTTGGTCGCCAGCGGCTTGCCGAACGGCTTTCGCTCCTTGGCGTAGGCCACAGACTCGCTGATGCAGTACTGAGCCGCGCCGAGGCTGGAGGCCGCCTGCCTGATCCGGTTCTCGTTGAAGAAGTGCTGCACCACCTGCAGGCCGCGGCCCTCGCCGCCGAAGATCGCGCTGTCTGGTACCTGTACGTCGCTGAGGCTGACCCTGGCGTGATCGGTCGGCATGTTGAACGTCCACAGGTACTCCTCGATCGTGAAGCCTGGGGAGGAGACCGGGACCAGGAACGCGGTGATCCCATCCGCGTCGCCCTGCTGGCCGCTGGTCCTGGCGAAGATCAGGTCGTGCGAGGCGGCGTGCACGCCGGTGTTGAAGGTCTTCTCGCCACTAATGAGCCAATGGTCACCGTCGCGTACGCCAGTCGTCTCCATAAAGGTGGCGTCCGAGCCGTGGGCAGGCTCGGTAATGCCGAACGCGAAACCTTTCCGGCCGGCCGCCAGCCCGTCTACCCAGTCATCGCACTGCTCGGCCGACCCGTAATGGATCATCAGCAGCAGGCCGACGTTGTTTCCGACGATCATGTGCTCGTTCTGCAGGTCGCAGTGCAGGCCGAGGCCCTGGCCGGCCAGGTGCTCCCTGATGATCGCCATGCCGAGGTTGGTGCCGTTCTTCCCGCCGTATTCGGCCGGGAAGGCGTACCGGTAATGACCGGCGGCGTCGGCCCGGCGCACCGCCTCGCGGAGCAGTTCCTCCCAGGCCCGGCTGGGCAAGCCGTCCCGGTCCCAGTCGGTGCGCGCGTCTTCGCGCCGGTGGTCGAAGAACCTGATGTTGTCATCGCTCTGCTCAAGCGGCCTGATCTCGCGCTCGATGAAGTCGTCCAGTTCGTCGAGGTAGCTGACTAGCTCGGCCGGGATATCGAAGTCCACGACGCCGAACTTACGGAAATCCGGTGCCGGGAGGCAACCCGCGGCCCCGGGCAAGATGGCCGGATTGGCGTACCGTCAGGTGATGGGAGCGCTTGGCGAGGATCTGGTGCTGCTCGCGATCGATCGTGGCAACGGGGCCGTTCATCAGAGGACCTGGCTGAGATACGCCCTCATGGGAGCCGAACTGGCTGAGCTATCAGCGCTCGGCCGGATTGGCCTGGTCGGCGGCCGGATCGTGCTGACCAGGCCGGGCGACTGGGTCGGGCAGGCCACCGGTGATATGTTCCTGGACACGACACTGGCCGGGCTCGCTAAGGCTCGCCGTCCGCCCCAGCCTGCCCGCTGGGTAGGCCGGCCGCGCCGGGGCCTCGTCAACGACTACCTGACCGCGCTGGCCGCAGCGGGGGTGATCCAGCGCCGGGGCGGCGTCCTGGTACCGAAGTGGCCGGTCGTGAACCCGGCCAGGGCGGCGGCGGCGCGCGTCCGGCTGGACGCGGTGGCCTTCGGCGGCCGGCATGACGTCGGCCAGGCGAGCCTGGCCGCGCTTGTCGCGGTCACGGGGCTCAGCCGGCTGCTGTACCCGGGGGCGCAGAACCGCGCGATCAGGACCCAGCTTGCTCAGATCGCGCGCGGCCATTGGATAGCCACGGCAGTACAGCACGCCATCGCCGCAGAGCAACAGGCACGGGCCCGGGCAGCGGCTAGTCAGCGCGAGCAGCTGGAACGGCAACGGCGCCGCCGGCGCGACGACTAGCCGGCGCGGTCGGGGCCTGGAGGGTGCGGAACAATGGACGGACTGACATCAGCGAGCTGTCCTGGCGGCCGGCGGACAGCTTAGCTACGTCGCCACTATTGGCGGCGCGACGGTACGGAACGGTGCGGTGGTCAGCGACCATCGCCAAGACCTGACCATGCTGGCGATTCTCGACACGCTGAGGCCAACCGGGCGGCTGCTGGCCGCGAGTCGGCTGATCACCTACAGCTCGCAGCCGGTCTCGACGTCCGGTCTGGCCGGGCCGTCCACCGGAGTGCAGGCCGCCGTAATCGCCCCCGGTGGCCGGACCGTGATCGCCCGGCTGCTCGGCCGCGATCATGTCAACGTGCTAGCCGAGCTATCGGCGGCCACAGGGAAGGTCATCCGGGTCCTGTTCTCAGGCCGGACACCGTTCCAGGCTGATCCGATCACGGTCGACGCTGACCACGTGCTGCTCATGCTGAACCTGAGGAACGAGCCGCACCTTAACTCCGTCTGCTGGAGGCTGGCGGCGGCCAATCTCGGCAGCGGCCGGATCTTTTACCTGCCGCTGCCGGCGTTTTGCAGCGGCCAGGTACCGCCGCCGTTGCTGGGCAGCTGGTGAGATCCAGTCATGACTGGCTGGCTACCGGTCGAGCCCTGCGGCCGCTTCCCGCAGGGCCGCGTGGGTGCCGCCCATCGCCGCGCCGCTCGGCAGGTAGCGCTTGAGGATCTTGGCGATGCTCGTGTAGTTGACGTCGACCACGTTGGCGAGCGGCGCTTCGACGGCCTGCGTCACCAGTTGGTAGGCGTCCATCGTGTCCAGGCCGTACTGGCTGGCCAGCCAGAGAACCAGCTCGGTCTGGGCGATCCTGAACGCGTCCTCCAGCGGCCTGGCCGACCCGGCGACCATGATGTAGTCGTCGTTCTCCAGGCGCGGCCACGGGCACGGCGTGCCCTTGATCAGGTCCACGATCATGACCGTGTTCATCGCGGTCTCGACCGCCACTCCGCACGTTTCACCCTCGCCCTGGCGTGCGTGACCGTCGCCAAGCGACAGCAGCGCGCCCTCGACGTTGACGCCGAGGTAGCAGGTCGTTCCCGCGCGCATCTCCGGGGTGTCCATGTTGCCGCCGAAGGCGTCAGGCACCAGCGCGCTGCGTGCCTCCAGGTTCGCCGGAGCTACCCCCACGGTGCCGTGCATCGGGTTCATCGGCAGGTCGACGGTGAAGTCGCCGTGCTTGGCGACGAAGCGGCAGGTGTTGGCCGCGGTGTCGAATTGCCACATCCAGACCAGCTCGGGCAGCGGCTCGTTAAGCAGTGCCGTCAGGTGAGTGCTGGTGAGCGCGCCGAACAGCGGAATCGTGGTCGAGGCACCCCAGTCCTTGGCCGGGGTGATCGAGACGAAATGCACCGCGACCGTGTCGCCCGGCTCGGCGCCCTCGATGTAGAACGGGCCGGTCTGCGGATTGACGAACGGGAATTCGCAGACCTGCGACACGAGGTCGTTCTCGCTGCGCACCCGGCCGAAGAACGCGTCTTCGGTGAAGACCTCGAGCACGGCCGGCGTCTTGATCCGCTTGACGGGCGGAACGCCGCCGAACGTCCAGGCGTACTGGTCGCGCTCCGGCCGGAAGCTCACAACCTCTAGGTCGCTCATGGCGCCACCCTACTTTCCTCGCCTTTGGGGCTAGCGGAGGGCCGGGGACTAGTCGATGTGGACCGTTCCGACGGCGATGACTCGCTGCGGGTCCCGCACGTACAGGTAGATCAGGTAGGCGACGCCGATCAGCATCCAGACCGCAACGGCCGGACCCATGTAGGACAACGGCGCGGGCAGCGGGGTGATGAAGCTCAGGCCAGGGAACTTGATGCCGGCCCCGGCGCACCAGGCCGGGACGAACGCGGCGATGCCGAGGATCGGCACGATGATGTGCGACAGCGGGTTGAAACCGCGGTCGGTATTGCGGGTGAAATACCCGATGCAGGCCGCGTTCATCAGGATGTAGACACCGACGATCAGGATCACCAGCGCGGTGCCGACCATGGCGAACGCGGTCGTGGGGTCGTAGTACAGGCCAAGGCCGAGCATGGCGGCCAGCGAGATCACCCCGCCGAGCAAGATGGCGTTGACCGGCGACCGGTGCCTGGCGTTGAGTTGGGCGAGCGCGCCTGGGAAAGCATTGATCCGGCCCATCGCGAACGCGGTCCGGCTCGACACGTTCACCCCGGCGTTGGAGTTCGCGAGCGTGGAGTTGACGATCGCCAGGAAGACCAGGATCCAGAACAGGCCGTAGAACGAGCGGGCCAGCCCTTCCCAGGAATTAGCGCCCGAGGTGCTGAATGTCGAGAACTTGCCCGGCCCGAACGCTACGTCGACCGCGTAGGTGGTAAAGACGTACAGGATGCCGATCGACAGCGTCGCCAGCAGCATCGCGAGCTGGATGGTCCGGCGCGGGTTGCGCGCCTCCTCGGCCAGCGGAGCGGCCCCCTCGAAACCGCCGAAGGCCAGCACGCTGAACACCGACCCGGCGATCACGCCGCTGAATCCCTTGAAGGTTGGCGTCGTGTACTTCGTGGTGAACACCGACAGCGTGTTGTGGCTGCCCGCGTGGAAGATCAGCAGCACACCCATGATCACGAACACCACGATCTCGAAGATGCCGAGGATCGTGCCGAATCTGGCCGAGGTCTGCACCCCGAAGTAACCGGCGGCGCAGATGATCACCAGGCCGAGGATCGCCCATGGCCACCACAGGTTGGCCGGATAGCCGGAGATCTCCGAGTTCAGCGTCCCGGCCACGGTAAAGCCGAGCTGGAGCAGCACCAGCGGCGGGATAAGCCAGCCGACCATGGCATAACCCCAGGCCACGAGGAATCCGGCCGTCGGATGCAGGCCGCGGGCGGCGTAGGTCGCCATCGAGCCGGCCGACGGCAGCTCCTTGGCCAGCTGACCGACGCTCCAGGCTGTGAACAGGCAGGCGATCAGCCCGAAGACAACGGCGAGCGGCAGCGCTCCGCCGGCTAGTCCCGCCCCGGCCGGGATCGACGCGGCGATCGCGGCGCCTGGCGCCATGTCGGTAATGCTCTGGAACAGGACCTCGCGAAGACCGATCGCGTTGGTGCGCAGACCGGTGTCGGCGACAGTATTGGCCACCGTTGCCTCCGTGACTGGTGTGACGTTGGCCAGATCATGTCATACGCATGTGGGCCGACAACAGGTCAAAAACCCGGTTTCCCGGCACTGCCCCCTAGCCGGGTCCAGCCGGACCGCCGGCCGTCCGGAGCTGCCCCTCCAGACGGCCGGCGGTGTGATCAGCCGGTCAGGCTGATCAGGTGTCCCCCCAGGTGTCGAAGTGCAGGGCGACCTTGCCCTGGCAACCCTGCACCGGAGTAGGCGTCAGCGTCGTGTGCGGGCACGGGTTCAGCACCAGCGGCGGCCGCGGTTTCTGGTTGAAGTTGAAGTCGCCCAGGATGCTGCCGGCGATGTTGTCCCCGACATCGGGCCGGGAGTCTGGCCGGCCGTCGGTCTCCGGGTCGATGCGCGAGCCCGCGAGGAAATCGTCTTCAATGAACTGCAGGTAGGAGTCTGAGGACAGCTGGGAGTTGTCGATGAAGCCGCGTTTGGCGTACGGGCTGATCACCATCGCGGGAACTCGCATTCCGTAGCCGAGCGCGTCCTTGACCGGCGGGACCACCTGGTCGTAGAAGCCGCCCCAGTCATCCCAGGCCAGGAAGATCGCGGTGGACTTCCAGTCCGGGCTCTTCATGACCGCGTTGATGATCCTGGTCACGTAGTCCTGGCCGCGGCTGACCAAGGCGGGCGGGTGCTCGCTGTCGGCCGGGTTGGGCACCATCCACGAGATCTCCGGCAGGTTGCCCGACTTGGCCTGGGCCATGAAGGTACCCAGGTTCTGCACGTTGCCCTGCTGGCCGTCTTGCCGCACGTCGGTGAAGCCAGGCAGCGGGTTCCAGATCGTCGGCACGCCGCCGCGGTTCGACGGGCTCTGCGCTCCGCCGTCGAGGTAGTAGCCCCAGCTCACGTGTTCCATGTGCAGCAGCCAGGTGAGGTCGGTCCAGGCGAACGGCCGCGGCCGCTTGACCGTCCGGTTGGCGGGCTGGTCGGTACCGGCACAACTCATCGGGTTCGCGGTCTTGCAGTTGGCTGACCAGGCCGACACCATCAGCAGGTGGGCCGGCAGGCTCCACGAGTCGTCGGTCTCGAAGTACTTGTCGTCGAGTGCGTAGTTCTCGGCGTAGGTCCAGTAGTTCGGGATGTCAGAAGCGGTGTGGTGCCCCATCACATCGGTCGGGCAGGGGAGCTTGCCCTTGCACTTCAGCTCGGCCTGGCCGACGAACCCGTCCATCTTTCCGCCGTCTACATCGGCAATGCTGTTCGGGTTCTGGTGCGGGCCGCCGGCGTTGCTGTCCTTGTGGTCAACGAACGGCTTCACGCAGCCGCCGTGCAGCGGATCGGGTACGCAGGCATTCTTCGGTACCCCGGTGACCCCGGGGAACGTGCCGAAATACGAGTCGAACGACCTGTTCTCCTGCATGATCACGATGACGTGCTTGATCTTGTGAATGCCAGCAAGGACATGAGTGACGCTGGCAGTTTTGGCCGGCTGCTTGCCGCTGGCCGGCAGGCCCAAGCTCAGCCCGATCCCGCCTGCGGCGAGCACCAGGGCCGAGGTAATGCCAATGACAACGCGAAACCTCATAGACTAACTCCAGTATCTCGGGTAACTGGATTATCTTCTGTCGTGTGTGCCGTGGATTGGCCACAGGCAGAGCCCAACAGCGCCGACTGAGCCCATAGTGTGAATCGGCTGGGCAAAACATGAGTTCCGGCTGAGACTGATCCCCAGAATTGCCGCATTCCAGTTCAGGGCCGTTCGCGTTCGCGACACAATCACAGCCATGGGCGCGATAGGAGCACAGCCATGAGCGCGACAGGAGCACAGCCATGAGCGCGATGGATGTCCCGCGTCGGCAGCGGCCGTTAGCCGGCGTCGACCAAGCCTTAGGCGAAGGGGGCGCCCGCCAGCCAACCGAGTTGCTCGACCAACTACGCGAACGACTAGCCCGCCTCGACTCAAACCACCCGTCGGCATCGCGTTGGCCGCCCGATCATGCGGATGCGGCCGTCGAGGCCAGCGCTGGCGACGAAGTGAGTGCGGTCGACGAGACGAGCGCAGTCGACGAGGCTAAGGCCGGCAACGAGGCTAAGGCGGGCAACGAGGCTAAGGCCGGCAACGAGGTCAAGGCCGGCAACGAGGTCAAAGCTGGTGACGAGGCCGAGGCGGCGACGGCAACCGCCGACCGACCAGAGGCTCGGCACGACGCCGATCGAACTGGCGGCGCCGATCCCGGCGAGGGCGCCGATCCCGGCCCTCCGCAGGCGAACCGAGTCGTGCCTGGTCAGACGGTAGCTCGGCAGGCGCTGACAGACCGGGCAGCGGTCCGCTCGACACTGGTCCAGATCGGCTGAGACGAGCAGGCTCAGCCGACCGCTACCGACCCTGGTTCGCCACCGACGAGTCAGTCACGCCCTGGTTTGCCGAATGATCGCCAGCGATACCGGGGACAGAACGACGGCAACGTTGACCCTTGACCGTGACTGGGGCGGCGGCGTTGGCCCAGGGCTGCTGGCTCAACCCCCTCGGAACTGAACCACAGAGGCGGTGTCCCATCGGTGCCGTAACCTAGCCCGCCTACCGGAGAGTCTTCGGATTCGGTGCCGCCAAGTCTCCGTGATCACCCAATGCCTTCTAGCTTAAGTTGATCTTGATTTGGACCCGCTGCTCAGCGTTGAGAGCAGGGCGCGCGCGTGCCTGGGTGCTGGACGCCTGGTCCCGGGACGGCTTATCCCTGGCCGGGACGGCTTATCCCTGGTTAGGTACCGCCGGATCAGGATCAACCGGACAAAATTCAGCGCTAACCAGGGATAAGACGTCCGGACCGGGGATAAGCGGCCACCGGATCCCGTGATCGCGGAGGGTTGCCGACGGCCGCGCGGCTTGCGTGGAGAGTCTCCGCGCCTTGGAGAGTTGACCGCGGAATTCCGCGGCAAACGCTCCACCATGCGGAAACTCTCCACCTTGAATCATCCCAAAAGGGACGGATTTCCGTGATCTTGGAGAGTTTCCGTCGCCTGTGCGGCCAACTCTCCACGATCCGGGGATGGGCGCAGCGGGCTGGTCTGGCCAGGGTGGGCTGGGGTCTGGCCAGGGGTCGGCTGGGTCTGGCCAGGGGTCGGCTGGGTCTGGCCAAGGTGGCTGGGTCTGGCCTGGGCGGCTGGGTCTGGCCTGGGCGGCTGACATCTGGCCTGGGCTGCGTCAGCCGGCGCCTGTCGGCCTGCTGCCGGCGCGGCTTATCAGGGGGTCGCGCCGTCATGTCACGGATAATCGACGACTTTTATCCGGTTTGCGACTCAGATCGGGAGTTCGTAGCAAGAGCCAGGAATCCGTGATTAGTTAGCGGGTCGCAGCAGTCGCGGGACGCGGCTTGGGTGATTGACGGGACGCAGACACGACTCTCGTCGCGGTTAAGTCATCGCGGTCACGCAATGCCGCCGCCTAGCTCAAGTCGACCATGGACGGGCCGGCCCTGCACTGCCTGGCACTGCACTGCCCGGCACTGCTACCAGGCAGATCGCAGTCGCGACCAACCTCGCCCGGACCCCGTCGGGAGACCCGCCCAGTTGACAGCGGAACCCAGCGGAACCCAGCGGAACCCCGGCTAGCGGTAGCCGGCCGCGTCGGATTCGGTGGTGAGCAGGCTGACCCGGCCGGTCACGTCGGCGGCCAACCGTACCGTGTCGCCATCGACCAGCCGTATTTCTGCGCCCGGCAGCAACCGGTCGCCGTTGACGAACGTGCCGTTGGTCGAGCCCTCGTCCCTGATCGTGGCGTGCCCGGCGTCGTCGACGAGGATCATCGCGTGCCGCCTCGACACGTTCTCGCAGCCGTCGAAGGCCGCCGCGACCAGCGACTCGGCCGGGTCGCGGCCCAGCAGGATCGAGGTGCCCGCGGGTACCTCGACGTTGCCCGCAGGGAAGCTGATCTGCAGCACGGCCGAAGAGATACCGCGCTTGCGCGCTTCGGGCGGAATGGTCTTCTGCGCGACGGTCACCGGCAGCGAGTCTTCATATTCCTGCGCGAGGCGGACCTTTGGCAGGTTGGCGCCGCAGGTGAAACAGATCAGGTCGGTCGAGCCGATCTGGGCAGCACATGCCGGGCAAGTCGGGGTGGCCATGCTGGGCACCCTCCTCTCGATCCGGGCTCCGTAGTCCATCATCTGTATCCCCTAGTGCGAGTCCTGCGGGCCGGGTGTCGCGCCGCCGGCCACGAACCTCCGAGACCTACTTTACGGTCCATTCGCAGTCTTGCCGGCCCGGACGCCGCGCTGAGCACCGCGCCGGACACCGCGTTGAATATCACGACAACGTCCCGAGCGCCGTCATGGTTTCAGCCTAGCGCCGGTCGAGGCGGCGCCCGGTAACATCGCTAGCGTGATCAGCTTCAGTCTCAATGACGAGCATGAGGCGCTTCGCCAGACCGTCCAGGAGTTTGCCAGGGACGTGGTGGCGCCGGTAATCGGCGGCTTCTATGAGCGGAGCGAGTTCCCCTACGAAATCATCTCGAAGATGGGCAAACTCGGTCTTTTCGGGCTCCCGTTCCCTGAAGACGTCGGCGGCATGGGCGGCGACTTCTTCGCGTTCTGCCTGGCCCTGCACGAGCTGGCCAGGGTCGATTCTTCGGTTGCCATCACGCTGGAGGCCGGGGTCGCGCTCGGGACGATGCCGATCTACCTGTTCGGCTCCCCGGCCCAGCGCGAACGCTGGCTGCCCGCCCTCTGCGCCGGCGAACGCCTCGCGGCCTTCGGACTGACCGAGTCTGGCGGCGGGTCCGACATCCCGGGCGGCATGCGAACCACCGCCCAGCTAGACGGGGACTGGTGGGTGATCAACGGGAGCAAAGCTTTCATAACGAATTCAGGTACAGCGATCACGTCGGCGATTACCGTCCTCGCGATCACCGGCCGGACCGACGGCCGTCCGCAGATCTCCTCGATCATCGTCCCGGCCGGCACCGGTGGCTTCACGGTTGGTCCTGAGTACTCCAAGGTCGGCTGGTGCGCCTCAGACACCAGGGAGCTGTCGTTCAGTGACTGCCGGGTGCCGGCCGAGAACCTGCTGGGGGCTCGCGGCCGCGGCTACGCCCAGTTCCTGCGGATCCTGGATGAGGGCAGGGTCGCGATCGCCGCGCTGTCAGCGGGCCTCGCGCAGGGCTGCGTGGATGAATGCCTGCGCTATGTCGGCCAGCGGTCGGCGTTCGGCCACGAGCTGGGTCACTATCAGTCGATCCAGTTCAAGATCGCCGACATGGAGGCGCGGGCCGCCGTGGCCAGGCTCGCCTGGTACGACGCGGCGGCGCGGCTGGTGGCGGGGGAGCCGATCAAGAAGGCGGCGGCCATCGCGAAGCTCACCGCGTCCAACGCCGCGATGGACAACGCCCGCGACGCGACTCAGATTTTCGGCGGCTACGGGTTCATGAACGAGTTCCCGGTCGGCCGCTTCTACCGGGATGCCAAGGTCCTGGAAATCGGCGAGGGCACGTCCGAGGTCCAGCGGATGATCATCGCGCGGGAGCTCGGGATGAATTCGTTTGCATAAAATTTTGCGCAGGCCTGAATGTCCGTCGGATCACCAGCCTCGGCCCAGCCTGGCCGACCAAGCCTGGCCAGCTGAGCCTGGCCAGCTGAGCCTGGCCAGGTAGGCGTGCGGCTACTTGACGAGCATCGTGTTTACGTTGATTTCGCTCTGGGTCATGCCCTCGATCGCGACCAGGCCGGCCGTGCGCTGAACGTTAGCCACGATCGTGGCCAGAGGGTAGGTCCCGGTCGTCACAAGATCGGCCTCGTGCGGGGCCAGGTCCTTGATCCAGCTTGGCAGCACCGACTGGATCGGGCCCGGCATGGCGGCGGCCGCGTCCGCGGCGTAGATCCCTTGCTGGAACGCGTGGGCCGCGCCCGAGTGGTCTTCCTTGATCCAGGAGCTAGTGGTGAAGAAGCCGTCGAGCGGGATACTTGAGGTCGGGCCGCTGCACCCGTCCACGAGCTCGACCGCGCCCTCTTGTTCGGCCTGGAACACGCCAGTGCCGGTCAGCAGGGCAGCCTGAACATGGCCGTGCACGAGCGCATCGATTTCCTTGCTCTGGCCCATCTCCTGCCAGTCCACCGCCGCTAGGTTCACGCCGTCGCTTTGCAGCACCGAGGTAGCCGAGGCCAGTGCCAGGGTGGTCGGCACACCTTCTGATTCCGTCACGGTGTCGACGTCGGGCACCGGAATCTGCAGCCCAGCCAAGTTGGCGGGCGTCTTGACGCTTGAGGTCGGCATGGTGAGGATCTCGATCACGCCCGGAGAGGCATCGTAGCCGTCGGCCAGGATCTGGTAGATCGGGTGCTTGGAGTTGGCCTCCTGCCACAGCATGTCGCCATAGTCGGCGGAAATGACATCGACCTGGCCCTGATTGAGGGCGGTGATCGCTTGCTTGACGCTGCTGAACCGCTCGATCTTGACGGTGACGCCCGCGCTGGTGAAGTAGCCGTCTTTCACGGCGAGATACAGATTCGCGTTGTTGATCCCAGGCACCGCCGCGACCGTGATCGTCTGACTCGAAGCGCTAGACGACAGGCTGCTGAACGGGTTGCACCCCGCGATGACCAGCACGGCGGCCAAGCCGCCGGACAGGGTGGCAATCGGGCGTATCCGCCTGGCCAATGGCCCTGGCCAGGCCGCTTGGACGCGGGTCGCGCGAAGCCTCATGACTCTCCTATATATGGCCCTGGGGAACGTGTGGCGCCTGACCAACCTTGATGCGACAGATCGCTCATGATCCGGACAGTTTTCAGAACAAGGACGATGCGGCAGAGAGTACCCTAGCCATGTCGGGTGGCAGGGCGAACTCCGAACTACCGGGTCTTTACCGGTAGTGCCTGTTATAGCGGCATGTCGGACAGGTCAGAGATAGAGTCGCCTTTGGTTACGCAACGATGCGTTATGCCGCAGTTCGTCTCCCAGGAGGGTCGGTTATGCCAGTTCCGGCAGTCAGGGCCGGTAACGCCTGCCTCCTGCTAACCAGGTGAGAGGTACACCCACTGTGCCTTCCCGAATCAAGAAGAGTCGCGATGCATCGTCCGACTCGGCTGATCAGTACCCGGCCAACGGTATGGCCGGGAACTTCGGGTCCACTCCAAGCGGCGCTGACGGCGTCGCTGCCCTTGGGCTGACCGTTGCTTCGGCGCCGCCCGGTG
>DASYAT010000295.1:0-2709 GCA_036501205.1 Streptosporangiaceae bacterium
TGGCGAGGGCGTGTTCGGCTCGCTGCTCGCGCCCTTCGTCGAGCATGTACTGCGAGGCGACAGCAAGGACTTCGGCTTCATCGCCGCCGCGCAGGCGGTGGGCGGAATCGCCGGCGGCGTCCTGGCCGCTGCGGTTAGCCGGCGGCTGCCTGCCGCCAAGCTCCTGAGCTACGGGGCCGTCGGCCTGGGCGTCGTCGACCTGGCGATCTTCCTGTATCCGATTGGCTACGTCGCCGTGTGGCCGGCGATCGCCGGCATGATCCTGGCCGGCCTGCCGAGCGCGCTGAGCGTCGCCGGGATGGTCACGTTGCTTCAGCGCGCTAGCGACGACTCCTATCGAGGGCGGGTCTTCGGGACGCTCGGCGCGGTCCAGGGCATCGCCATCCTGGCCGGAACCCTCGCCGCGGGCTTCCTCAGCCGCGATCTTGGCATCATCAGCGTCATCGCGATCCAGGGCGCCGCCTGGGTGCTCGCTGGGCTCGGGATGATGGTCTGGCTCAGGAAAGGCGCCGCCGATTTGACGACCCGCTATGAGATACCCGTAGAGGCTGGCTGAGTAATCGGCGGCGGGAATTGAGTAATCGGTGCTCAGGCGGTCAATTCCGCACGCGACTTAGAACTGTCGTTGTGCGCTTGCCCGCCCCAGGGCGATCGCGAGCCGGGGCCGACCGGGAGTCGGCCATGAGAACGACCGACTCGGAGGACCGCTCGCGCGGCCGGCGGCCGGAAAGTAGCAGCGCTCGCCCCCGGGCGGGCAGGCACTGATCGGCAACTTCGACCCGGTGAACGCGACCAGGGCGTTCCAGGAGCTGATCCTGGACTGGCCGCTGCTGCACCGGACCGCTGGTGATCTTCGACTGTCTCGGTGCGGACATGACCGTGGAAAGGAGCCGACCGGCGTGAATCTGTTCGCGGTGATCAGCGCTTGATCGGCACGCGCCCGGTCGAGTACTTGTCCGCGAGTTAGCTGGAGCAAGGCTGGCCTGGGGATATTCGATCCAAGCCACCGGAAAGCTTTCTTCCAAAATCGACGCCAGCTGATGTCGGCCTGAACTTTACGGGTCGGCATCAGCTGGCAGGCCGGGCAGGCCTCTGGTGGCTTTCGCGGGTTTGGCGTTAGAGAGCTACCACTTGGCCGCTGAGGCCCGCTGACAGGCTCGATGCGAGGAAGACCACCGCGCCGGCTGTGTCGCTGACGGCGAGCGGGCGGCCGAGCGTGTTCGGCGCTGGGGTTGGATTTGCGCCGAGGCGCAGGTGACCGGCCCTTGACTCACGAATCGTCCGAGTCTGCGGCATCGCGGATCCGCGCACGCAGTTGATCCGGATCCCGGTTGAGCCGAATTCGGCCGCCATCGAGCGGGTCATCGCTTCGATCGCCCCGCAGGCCGCCGAGATGCCAGCCATATGCGGGATCTTCAGCGTCGACAGGGCCGCCGCGAGCGTGATGATCGAGCCGGTGCCGTGGCCGGTCATATGCCTGACCGCCTCCCGGGCCGTGAGGAACTGGGAGCCGACGATCGTGCGCATCGGCAGCAAGAAGGTGTCCAGGTCCTGGTCGAGCGAGCTGGCCGGGTAGCCGAGTTCGGCCGGGGCGCCGCCGATACCGTTGAAGACGATGTCGACCTGGGTCGTCGACGCGATGGTACTGAGGTACGCCTCGACTGCGTCGGGGTCACGTGCGTCGAGTTCTTGGGCGTGGGCCTGGCCGCCGGACTCGGTGATCTCGTCGGCTAGTTGCTTTACGGGGGCGGCTCGGCGGGCCGACAGCCATGCTGTCGCGCCTTCGGCCGCCAGTCGGCGGGCCACCTCGGAGGCGATGGCGCCGGAGGCGGCGAAGATGACTGCGTTCTGACTGGTGAGCAGCATTGTGTTCTCCTCGCGGATTGAGTTGGCCTGGGGCCTGGGCAGCGGGTTGGCTTCGCTGCTGGCACACTCAGGTAGACCCGCGAGCTGGGAGAAACAGGGCGGTAGCGGGACGGCTAGTTTCCTGGGATCGGTCGGTGGTGGCGCGCCGGGCGGAGTGTGGTGGCAGTGACCGGGTTGTGATCGTCTGCCACAGCTACCGGTACGCGAGAGCACCCGAGTTTCTTGTACACTGGCGTGGCGCTGCCGACGGTTGCGGACATGGTCCGGGCTGGGATGGCAGGCAATGAGGGGCTATAGCTCAGTTGGTAGAGCGCTTGCATGGCATGCAAGAGGTCTGGGGTTCGAATCCCCATAGCTCCACTGGTTTTCCGGACCTCTGTTCGAACTAAAGTGACTAACCAAGTGACTACGCTTCGGCTGCGCCGAAAACGTCGTCCATGACGGTCGCTCCGCCCCGGATCGCGGGCACGATCACGTGACGATAGACGGTCTCGGTGACATGCGTGGACTTGTGACCCACGGTGTCGGTGATGTCCTGGATGGGGACACCGTTGCTGCTCATGATGGACACGGCCGTGTGGCGGCCCTCGTGAGCGTGCCAGTGACCGAGACCCGCCAGGCGGGTGGTCCGGCTGAACCGCCAGTTGAGTGCGTCGCGCGTGTACTGGGCGCCGTTCTCGTGGCAGAACACGAGGTTGTTGTCCTGCCAGGCTTCACCGGCCAGGAGTCGCTCGGCGGCCTGACGCTTCTTATGCGCCGTGAGGGCGTCCACGGTCCGCTTGGGGAGCATGAGCGAGCGGCGCGATTGCGGTGTCTTGGTGTCGCCTCCCTTCCTGGCCGAGC
>DASYAT010000296.1:0-26130 GCA_036501205.1 Streptosporangiaceae bacterium
GCCCGGCCCAGTCCAGCCTTAGCGCTTAGAGCGCCACCGCAGGACGAGTACCCCGACCGCGATCGCGCAGGTCACGCCCGCGACAAGAGCAACCTTGCCCCGGCCGCCCCGGCGCCGGCCGTCCAGTTCGCGGACGGCAGCGCCAAGGTCGGCATTGGCCTGGCGGATCTGCTCGGTCAGATCCTGCTGGTCGCCGGTCGGGTCGGCCGGCCGCGGGCGCGCGGCCGACATGCTCTTGCTCATTGGTGTGCGTTCTCCTTTGGCTACCGCGCTACCAGCTGACGCCTTATCTATCGGGCTGAGGTCTTATCTAACACTTCCAGGCCGCCAGTGCGCGTCAATTGACTACCTGGGCGTGTTGCCCGGCTCGGTTCAAAAACAGTCGGGTTTAAGTGCGCTGACGTGGGAAGTTTCGTGGGCCATGAACCGAGGAGGAAGTGGAGCCATGCAGGAGTGGTTTCTGACCCCGGCCGAACGCGGCAACCCGGCCAGTCGCCTTGACCGCAGGCGCGGCGACGGCCTGGCCTTCTCCACCGGGAACGACGTGCGCCCGCTTATCCACGGCGCTACGTACTTCGAGGAGCTGGCGGCCAGGGTCGGCGAGCTGGGCGCCGATGACCTGCTGCTGTTCACCGACTGGCGCGGCGACCCCGACGAGCGCCTGCGCGAGCACGGCCCGGACGTCGCCCGTGCGCTGTGTGAGGCGGCCAAGCGCGGGGTGCGGGTCGCGGGCCTGATCTGGCGTTCGCACTTGGACAAGCTCGCGTTCAGCGCCGAGGAGAACCGGCACCTCGGGGATGACATCGAGGCCGTCGGCGGTGAGTGCCTGCGCGACATGCGGGTTCGGACCGGCGGCTCGCACCACATGAAACTCGCCGTCCTGCGGCACCAGCACCACCCAGAACGCGACCGGGCATTCGTCGGCGGCATCGACCTGTGCCACAGCCGCCGGGACGATCACCGGCACCTCGGCGACTCGCAGAAGCAGCCGATGGCCGATGTCTACGGCAGCCGGCCGCCGTGGCACGATGTGCAGGCCATGATCGCCGGACCGGCCGTCGCCGACGTGGAGACCGTGTTCAGGGAGCGGTGGGATGACCCGGCGCCGCTGACCCGCAACCCGGTCCACAGGATCAGGGACTGGCTTGGCCGCGAGGACTGCAAGGCTGATCCGCTGCCACCGCAGGCGGCCGACCCGCCGCCCTGCGGGACTGCGGCGGTTCAATTGCTGCGCACCTACCCGTTCAAGCGGCCTGGCTATGACTTCGCCCCGGACGGAGAGCGGAGTATCGCGCGTGGCTACCAGAAAGCGATCGCTCGGGCGCGGTCGCTGATCTACCTCGAAGACCAGTACCTCTGGTCGACCGATGTGGCGAACGTGCTGGCCAAGGCGCTGTTCGACAACCCCGGATTGCACCTGATCGCGGTCATCCCCAGGTTCCCCGACCAGGGCGGCCGGCTGTCAGAGCCGCCGAACCTGATCGGCCGGGCCGACGCTATCCGGCTGCTGCGCCAGGCCGGCGGAGACCGGGTCGCGGTCTACGGAATTGAGAACGAGCACGGCACGCCGATCTACGTGCACGCTAAGGTCTGCGTCGTCGACGATACCTGGGTGACCATCGGGTCGGACAACCTCAACCGCCGGTCGTGGACCCACGACTCCGAGCTGACTTGCGCGATCCTGGACGAGTCCGGCTTCGCAGCCCACCTGCGGCAGACGCTCGCTCACGAGCACCTCGGCGGCGAGCCGGGCACTGAGGCCGTGCCGCAAGCAGGGATGTTCGGGGCGTTCCTGCAGTCGGCAGCCAGACTCGATGCCTGGCACGACGGCGGCCGGGTCGGCGGCCGGCCGCCAGGCCGGCTGCGCCGGTACCCAGATCTCGACATGTCGGCTACGACCAGGACCTGGGCGAGGATCCCTTACCGGCTTATCTACGACCCGGACGGCCGCCCAGCGGCGATGCGCCGGGCCGGGAAGTTCTGAGGCCTGCCATGAGTCCATCACGAACAAGAACTGCCGAGCCGACCCGCCGGCCAGGAAGGCCCCACAGGCCGAAGCCGTCAACCAGGACTAGCCCGCTGTCCAGGACCAGGCCGTCGACGGGCAGCAGCCGGCCAGCCCGCCGGCCGTCAGGCCGGAGCCGGAGCCTGGTCCCGTTGATCGCGACAACCGCCAGCGCGGTTGTCTTCGTGGCCATACTCGTGCTCGTCGCGACCCAGTGGCCGCCGCTTGAGTCAGCCGATCACCGGATCGCCGCCCGGCTGAACGCACTAGTCTCCGGTCACCCCGTCGCGGTCACCGTGATCAAGGCCGTCACGACCCTCGGCACCACGCCGGTGCTCATCGGCGTGCTGGTCGCGGCCGCGATCTTCCTGGCGATCCGGCGCCGATGGCGGCTGCTGCTCTTCCTGGCGGCGTCGGCTGCGGGCACCTTCATACTCGACCCGGTACTGAAGGACCTCGTCGGCCGCCTGCGCCCGGTCGTGGCCCATCCGATCGCGCACGGCCTGGGTAACAGCTTTCCGAGCGGGCACGCGCTGAACTCGACGGTCTGTTACGGCGCCGTTCTGCTGGTCTTTCTTCCGGCTGCGCGAGGAAACTGGCGCAAAGCTTTCAAAATAATAGTCTTTTTGCTTATCGCCTTGATTGGCATCAGCCGAATACTGCTCGGAGTACATTTCGTCTCAGATGTCCTCGGCGGCTGGGCAATCGGCATTGCCTGGCTCGGGATCACCTCGACGGCCTTCGAGCTGACCAGACAGGCAGCCGGACGGCCGGTCACCGCCCCGATGGAGCAAGGCCTGGAGCCGGAAGGAAGCGCCGAACTCAGGCCGGCCGCCCCTCAGCAGCCAGTCGGCCAGACCGGCCTGCGGCCAGTACCTCTAATCGCCGGCCTCGTCGTCGCCTGGGTGCTCATCCTCGGCTTGATCATCGGCTTTGGCGAACTCGTCGTCAGATACGGCGGCGGAAACCTGCTCGGGGACCGGACGATCCCCGCCTGGTTCGCCGCCCATCGCACGACGAGGCTGACCGACATCAGCACGTTCTTCAGCAGGCTCGGCTACACCTATTCGATCATCCCGGTGGCCGTGCTGGCGGCCGTCGTCGTACTGGCGATCACCAGGCGCTGGCGGCCCGTCGGCTACCTCTTCGCCGTCATGGCCGGCGAACTCGGCATCTTCCTGGTCGCGGCCTACGTGATCATGCGCCCGCGTCCGCACGTCTCCCACCTGGACGGCAACGCGCCGCCGACCTCCGCCTACCCGTCCGGTCACACCGCCGCCACCACCTGCCTGTACGTCGCGATCGCGATCCTGGCCGTCGGGCTGGCCAAAGGCTGGTGGCGCTGGCTGTTCCTGATCCCGGCGATCGCCCTTCCGATCCTCGTCGCTACCTCTCGCTTGTACCGGGGCGAGCATCACCCGACCGACGTGCTCGCCTCGCTCCTGCTCTCGGCGCTCTGGCTCACCGTCACCACCAAGCTGATCAAACCGGGCGCGACGCCGGCGCTTGAACCCGCGACGTCGGCCGCGCGAACGCAAAGGCGTCTGCCCCGCTTGACCGGTGAACGCACCTGAGACCGGCGACTCGCTGGAACATTTCCGTCCCGTCCTCGCGGGCGCCCTGAACGACGCCCTCCTGTAACCGCGCCGCCGGCCGAGCCGAAGACGCCCCGTCCAGCATCGTCTCCGCGACCAGGTTGTACGCCAGCAGCCAGGCCTGCCTGGTCTGCGCGTCGAATCCGTCCCCGAGCACCTGCGCGAGCGCGGCGATCAGCGCGTCCCCGACGTACCGGTAGTCAACCGTCCGCACCCCGTAGGCAAGATGCCTGGCCCCCAGCGCCCTGGTGTGCATGAGCAGTTCGTCGAGCTTGGGAATCGCGTGCACGATCACCGCCAGCTGCTCGGTGAACTTGATCTGCTGCTCTTCCATGTCCGCCGTGACCAGCTTGCGCAGCTCAGGATGCGCGCTGAACAGCTCGTGATAGAACCTGGCCGCCAGCGCCGTCTTCGCCGGCCCGAGCCGCCGGAACGACGACTGCACCAGGGCGATCTGCTCCGGCGTCATGACGAGCCCCCCAAGGCCTCCGCCAAGCCGGCACGGCTGCTGACACCGAGCTTGGTATAGACGTGCTGCAGGTGATTGTTCACCGTCCGAACGGAAAGAAACAGCCGGTCCGCGATGTCCTTGCTCGCCAGGCCCGCGGCGGCCAGCATGGCGATCTCGCGTTCGCGACCAGACAGCGGCACGGCCGAGCCGGTACGGATCAGCCCCGGCGTGGCCGCGTCCTCACAACGCTCGATCAGCTCGCTTGACCGCCGGGAGGCCGCCGCCGACTTACGCTGATCGCCTTTTTGGGAGAAAGCTTCGCCGGAGTTTGTGGCCGCTTCGGCAGCGAGCAGCATCGCTCCAAGTGCCTCAAAATCGTCAGCGACCCGGTCGAGTTCGGCCGGATCCCGAGTCCGGACCGCGACGGCGTGCCGCGCCCGCGCCGCCACCAGAGGCGAATCACAGAGCTCGGCCAGCTCACCGAGCCGCACCGAGGTGTCCTGCCGGCAGATCCGCATCAGGTCGTGCAGCAGCCACGACTCCGCCACGCGCGCGTACAGCGGGTTGCCGCCGGTGATCTCCCAGAACTCCCGGCCGGCCCCGGCCTCGCTCGGCCCGCCGAGCGCCAGGTGCAGCAGCGTGTCGAAATGCATCCGGGTGAGGTCGTTCAGGTCGATCCGGTCCAGTCGGCCGTCCCGCCACATGCCGGTGACGAGGTCTGGGACTGGCTCGCCGGCCCGGACGGTCGCGATCAGGAAGATCGTCTTCCGCTCGGCCAGATGCCCGAGCAGGGCCAGTGACACGTCGTCGAACAGCGTGATGTCGTCGGCGATGGTGACCAGGCGGCGGCCTTCGTGCCGGCCCGCCAGCGCCCGCCTGGTCTCCTCGAACAAGGTGACCATGTGGACCTGCCCGTCGGGCCCCGGCCGGCCCATTCCGCCCGCCAGCAGACCCGCTACCGCGCCGAGCGGCAGCAGCGAAGTAGTCCGGCTGCCGACCATCCGCTCGGTCCGAAAACCAGTCGCTGCCGCCTGCGCGGCACACTCGTCGGCCAGCCGGGTCTTGCCGACTTCGGCGCGACCGTAAATGACCAGGCCGGCTCGCTCGTCAGAAGCCAGGGCCTGCTCGAACACCTCAAGCTCCGACCGTCGCCCGGCAGAGTTGCTTTGCGCCTCCGGTCGCTGCGCTCCCTTTGGCGCCGGCCTACGGCGCCTTTAGGCACCGTCTTCCCTCCTCCTCCGGTCGCTGCGCTCCCTCCGTCGTCGGGAAGACGGCACCGCGCCTCCGGCATTGGTCTTCCCTCGGTCTTAGACCGAGACAACCATGGGGCGGAGGGTGGCGACTATGGCGATGATTTGGTCGGTGAGGTTGCGGGGGACGGTCAGGTCTTCGAGGGTGGCGTCCAAGTGACCGGCAGCCAGGTTGAAGTGGTGGTCGGTGATGCCCAAGTGACTGTGCGCCTTGGCGAGGTCGTGGCCGCGGTAGCGCTCGGGGCCGCCAAGCGCTTCGCCAAGGACAGTCACCAGGTAAGCCTTGTGCTGAGTGGTCACGCCGTCGGGGAAGAACGGGGCAATCTCGGGGTCGGCAAACAGCCGGTCGTAGAAGCCCTGAACGGCAGCGACCAGCGACCGGCGCCCGCCGATCGCGTCGTACAAGCTGATCGCTTCGGTCTTGTCCTGGCCGGTCACATCGTTCACAGCCGGGGTGAGCTGGTCGGTCCACGTGGTCGTCATGGCAGTCTCCTTGATGAAGTTGGCTGCTACGACAATCCCTTAGTGACCATGTTCAGCACGTGAGCAATCAGTACTCATTCAGTGCTTAACCTTCGCCTCGGTCGCTGCTCTCGCCTTTGGCGAGGGCCTCCGGCTAAAACCCTGGGGGGCGGAAATGGCCGGCCTCGGGTCCTGTTCGATCCAGATGCCGGTCGCCCGGGCCGCCGAAAGCCAGATCGAGCCGCGCGCCGAAACGCAAGGCGAGCTCTTCGATGCCGTTGGCGTCCGGCCACTGCGCCAGGTCCTCGTGCAGCAGAACCTGCTGGTCGACGGCGGCCGGCGCCGACGCTGAGCCTGGCCCGCCCGGCTCGGCCCAGCCGGTGCCGAGGTCACCGAGTCCGGCCGAGGCCGTGTCGGCAACGCCTATGATCGCGCGGAACGGGCCGCCGAGGCCGTAGCGGCGAATCACCTTTGCCTGGAAGCCGAACGCGCCCCAGGCCCAGCCGATCGTCCGGCGCAGCCAGACCAGCCGCGGCATCCCGTGCGACTCATCCCGGTCCTGCCCGCCGGACTCGCCCAGGTAGAAGTCGATGCCTCCGTGCCAGTACACGGCCGTGAACCTCGGCCAGCGCTCGCCCTTGTCCCGCTCTGGATGGGAGACGTAGCCGCTCGAGACCCCGCGCACTGAGCCGGTCCTCGGCAGCTGGGCGCCGCCGGGAATCGAAATGAACGGCGGGATCACACCACTGGGATCTTGGGCTGGGACGGCTATGGAGGAGGGTTCGCCCGGCAGGACGACGATCCTTACCGTCGGCGGAACGGCCAGGGCGCCAAGACCGCCCGCCGCGAACATCGCGTGCGGGGTGTCTCTGGCCAGGCCGAGCAGCGCTTGTTCCTGCATCCACATTCGAGAGACGGCCTCGTCAACCACGGTCCCAGCGATCGCTGCCTCCGGTCATACGGGCCCGCGCAAGGCGGGACGACTGCTGTTGATTCAAGCAGACCCGGCGGCGTAGTTGAGCCGTACTCCGGCTGACCGGGCTCTGGCTGGGAGGGCCAAACCACGAGGGATGCGTTAATCCAAATTCCTAGGAAATTCAGCGTTTGGCTTGAGTGCGGGATCAGCCGGGTGCGCAAGCCTGCTTGGTGGTCACCAGAGAAGGAGTGCGTAACGATGTCATACGAGCCACCTAACTTTGACCCAAGCGATGATGGGCCGGTGACTGGCCCGAACCAGCCGCCCGGCCAGCGGGATGATGTGGTCGAGCTCGGCGGGTTCGGGCGAGCCAGTGGTACGCGGCGGCTGGCGATCGGGACCGCGGTGGCGGTCGTCGCGCTGCTCGGTGGCGCTGGGGTCGCCTATGCCGCCAGCGGGTCCGGGGCGACGCCGACCGCAGCGGGCGCGAGCCCGTCGCCCAGTCCGTCAGCTAAAGCGCCCCCTCCGCCGTCGGTCCATTGCCGGCTGACGGTGAAGGGCTCGACCAAGTCGATGAAGCAGTGCCCGGCGTTCGGGCATTTCCCGTTCGGGCGGTTCGGCCCGCCCGGGATGCCGGGCGGGATCGGCTTTCCTCTTGGGGCCGGCGGTGCGGTGCACGGCCAATTCGTGGTGCCTAAGACCGGCGGCGGCTACCAGACCGCGGACATGCAGCGCGGAAAGGTGACGGCGGTCAGTTCGACCTCGCTGACCGTGAAGAGCGCCGATGGGTTCAGCGCGACCTATGCCGTCTCGAGTTCCACGATCGTCGACGCGCAGCGGGACGGGATCGGCTCGGTCAAGGACGGAAATCAGGTGTACGTGACCGCGACCGTGAGCGGTTCTGCGGCAACGGCGACCAGCGTCTCTGACCTGTCGTTGCTGAAGACCAACGGCGGCCCGTTCGGGTTCAGCTGGAATTCGAGCGCGAACCCCAGTTGACGCTGGTTCGCGCCTGGCTGGGTTAGCACCTGGCTGGGTTAGCACGGGGACAGTTCGTGGTGGGCTCGGCCACGACGGACTGTCCCCGTCGCGGCCCCTAGTCCCGGCCGCTGGTCCCGGCTAGCGGCGCCAGCGCTTCTTTTTGGGGTCGGCGGTGGTGCCCAGGCTTGGACCTAGCTGGCCTCCGGAGTCCAGGTTGGCGCCGGGAACTCCGAAGCCGACGAGGCAGCCGCGCAGCATGTCGCCGGACGGGCCCTTGCCCAGCAGCACCCCGATGATGGCGCCGGGTTGCGCGACCTGAAGCGATTTGGAGAACTGCTCGACTCCACTGACCTTCCAGCTCACCCCGTCGCAGTGCATCGTGTCGCCCACCCTCAGCTCACCGGTTCCGTCCAGCTTGCCGGTGACCACGGTGCCGCGGCCGCGGATGTGAAAGATGTCCTCGACCCGCATCCACAGGGTTGGTGCGTTGGGGTCGGCCGGAGGCATGTCCCAGCCGGGAGGCGGTCCGTTCATCGGAGGCATGTTCATGTCGTCGGCCTTTCTACCCGGTCAGAATAGTACGACCCGGTGCCCCAGGCGGGAGTCGAACCCGCTGTGGGCCGCTTTAGAGGCGGCTGCCCTGCCGTCGGGCTCCTGGGGCGCGCGTGACGGATTGGTCGGCCGTGGCCGGGTGAGCGGCGGCGCCTGCCGCTCACCTCATCGTGCCCGACCAACTCGCCGAACGCGACTCGACCGTGATCGCAGCGGGCGGCCCGGCCGTGGCCACCCGGCGATGCTTAGATCAGGCCGCGTCCGGACTGCTGATCCGCTCCAGCAACTGCGGATCCACGATCCGGTCCCTGGCCGCCTGGTACTCGGTCGCGGTCAGCGACCGGCCCAGCTCTTCCAGGGTCCGCAACACGAACCGCTGGCTGGTCACGCGGCGGTTCAGCGCGTCGAGCGCCGAGACCTGCCGCCAGACCTTCCGCTGCAGCCACCTGGTCGCGGCTGGCAGGTCACCATCGAGCTGGGCCCGCAACGCGTCCCGCTCGGCAGTGACCTCGACCAGCTCCGCGCGCAGGCCGGCTGTCTCAGTCAGGTTAGACATGACTTCTCACCTCCCTCCGCTGTTCGCATCAAGACCAGAGGGAGGGTGCGCAGGAGCCGAGCGGCGGCTGGCTCGAACGCGGCGGCGGTCAGTGCGCCGCCGAGATCAGGCTCGTGAAAACGCACGGTGCGCAAGCCGGCGGTCTCGGCGTCCTGGCACAGCCAGGCCAGCTCAAGCTCGTCGTGAGCGGCGAGGATCACGAGGGTATTTGAAGACGCATGCCAATCATCGACGAGGTCGGGATAGGTCACGGCGAAATCGAGCGCTGCGTGCGCGGCCTGACACGCTTGCGTACCTGGTGCCAAATCGGCCCGGGTAACCAGATACAAGCGGTCCGGCGGAGAGCCCTAACGGTGCGGCATGGTTGAACTATAGCCGTAATCCGCCCTAGATGTCCATTCCGTGGAGCGGGGGCTGCGCTCGGTTGGCGAGGGATTTCCATAAGGTGAAGACTTTAGGGCGCTATTTGACGTGAACTCTTCCTCTAGACGCTGGGGGACGGCGCGGTGTCGATTGGGATTGTTTTTGAGACTCATTCGACCAGCGTCGACAACGAGCTGGGGCGGGCCGCCGGCTGGTCGGCCAGCGAGTTGTCTGAGCTGGGCCGGACGCAGGCCGTCGAGTTGGGGCGGCGTCGGCGGCCGGACGGGATCGCGGCGGTGTTCAGCTCTGACCTGGTGCGGGCCGCGCAGACGGCGGCGATCGCGTTCGACGGCTCGCCGATTCCGATCCTGCACGACTGGCGGCTTCGCGAATGCGACTACGGGCGGCACGCCGGCAGGCCGGCCGAGGAGGCCCGCGCCGTCAGGAGCGAGTACCTCGGCCGGCCCTACCCCGGCGGCGAAAGCTGGCGGCAGGCCACCGACCGGGTCGGCCGGTTTCTCGGGGACCTGCCGCCGCGCTGGAGCGGCCAGCGAGTCCTGGTCATCGGGCACATCGCGACCAGATGGGGCCTGGAGCACGCCATCAACGGCATCCCGCTTGAGCGGCTAGCCGAGGAAATGTTCTCCTGGCAGGAAGGGTGGACGTATCGGCTCGGCTAGCTGGTGAGATCACCGCGGAGATGGTAATCGGTCGCAGTGGATTCCTCAGTGGGCATTTGCCGCGGCGATCAGGCCAATCGAAATGGCGGCCAGGCAGAGGCCCGCGATCCGCATCACGGTGAGTCGCTCGCGCAGGAACAGGCGGGCGAGCATGATCGTTCCGGCCGGGTAGAGCGAGGTGATCACGGCCGTGATGGCCAGCAGGCCGCGGTGCGTGGCGAGAAAGAAAGCATAGGTACCCGCCGCTGAGGTGAATCCGCTGGAGATGGCGAGCCTGCGGCTCCCGCGGGGCGGCAGCCCGACCTGGCTCATCGCGACCGCGACAAAGAAGACCACCGCCAGCCCGGCCAACGCCGCCGCTGCCAGCGGCCACAGGTCCGAGCCCGAACCGGCTTGATTGAGGCCAAGGAAGAACAAGCCGAACCCGACCCCGGCGACCACCCCGCACACCAGGCCAGCGGTGTGCTGGCCGGTGGCGTGGCGTCGGCCGATAGTGCTGGGGTTGCCGGTGGCGCTGTCGGCGTTGGCGGGGTGCGGTTGATCGTTGTTTATGGACACCGCCGCGATCGCGGGCAGCGCTAACGCGACTCCGGCGAGCGAGGCCGCGCCTGGTCGCTCCCCGAGCAGCAGTCCAGCCAGCACCGAGAACGCCGCCGATCCGACCGCGCTGACCGAACTGACGACGCTGAACGCGGCGTAGCGGAACCCCAGGTACAGCGCCATCGCCGCGACGGCACCGCTGATTCCGGCCACGGCGCCCCAGACCAGGGCCGACCAAGACGGGCTCTGCGAGCTAGCGAACGGCACCGCCGCGACGAGCAGGATGCAGTAGACCAGTTCGGCTACGAACGTCACCTGCACCACGTCGGCTTCGCGAGCGGCCAGCCCGGCCGTGTAGTCGGAGCCGCTGTAGCCGGCGGCGGCGAGGAGCGCGAGCACTACGGTCAGCATCGCCTGGTCCTATTCAGCTGAAGGGAATATTGGAAGTATCCGACTAATTAGCTAAGGCGAAGCAAGGGACAAAATGAAGGAGACCCAGCGTGAGTGACAGCCGGCCGGTTCTTCAGCCGAGCGAGGACCACCCGATCACCATCACGCCGACGGAGGCGAAGGTCGTGGTCAGGGTCGGTGACGAGGTGGTAGCCGAGTCGACCAGCGCCCTGACGCTGCAGGAGGCAAACTACCCGGCCGTGCAGTACGTGCCGATGACGGACGTGACCAGCGATTTGACCGGCCCGACCGCGACGAGCACTTACTGTCCGTACAAGGGCGACGCCTCGTACTACTCTCTCGCGACCGGCGACGGCGAGATCACCGACGCGATCTGGACCTACCAGGACCCGTATCCGGCTGTAGCGCAGATCGCCGGGCACGTCGCCTTTTACCCCAACAAGGTGACGATCAGCGTCGGCTAGTCGATAGCGTCGACCGGCCAGCGGGGGCCGACCATTAGGGGCGCAGAGAGGAAAGCTCGGTGCGCAAGGTCCCCGTCTTCGTTGTCAGTTCACTGCTTTTCGCCAGCGCCGCTCCCAGCGCTAGTGCCGCGGTCGCGCGCGTCTCGATCGGGCCCGAGCTCAAGGTCAACCTGACCTCGGGACGGCACGCGATCAGTCCCGACATCTACGGCATGAACTTCGCCGGCGCCACACTCGAACGCGAGCTCAGGCTGCCGGTCGTACGCTGGGGCGGCAACGCCACGACCAGGTACAACTACCTGCTCGACACCGCCAACCACGCCAGCGACTGGTACTTCGAGAACATCCCGAATCCGGTCGCCAACGCGAAGGCACTGCCGAACGGGTCGAGCGCCGACCGCTTCATCGAGCAGAACCGGACGGACGGCGCGGCCAGCCTCATCACCGTGCCGCTCATCGGCTGGACCCCCAAATCACGCGCTCTGAGCTGCGGTTTCAGCGTCAGGAAATACGGCAAGCAGCAGGCCAGCGATCCGTACAATCCGAACTGCGGCAACGGCGTGCTCCCCAACGGCTCTTTCATGAAGAAAAATTTGCCGGGGGATACTTCCAAGGCGATAGGCCCGAGCTTTGTCGGGGGCTGGGTCAAGTACCTGGTCAGCAAGTACGGCACCGCTGCACATGGCGGAGTGCGGTTCTACGATCTCGACAATGAGCCTGACATCTGGTTCGCCACTCACCGGGACGTGCATCCAGCCGGCGCTGGCTACGCCGAGATGCTCAGCAAGACCACCTCGATCGCGCTGGCCATCAAGGACCAGGACCCGTCGGCACAGACCTTGGGGCCGGTCGGGTGGGGCTGGAGCTCACTGTTTTTCTCCGGGAAGGACCAGCAGACCTGCGCGGTGAAGCAGTGCGGATCCGTGCCGCCGGACGAGAAGGCGCACGGCGGCGTGCCATTCGCCACCTGGTACCTGCGGCAACTGGCCGTGTATCAGAAGAAGACCGGCCGCAGGTTGCTCGACTACTTCGACAACCACTGGTACCCGCAGGAAAACGGAGTCACCGGCAACGCCGACAGTCCGGCCGAGCAAGCGTTGCGCCTGCGATCGACCAGGATGCTCTGGGACCCGAACTACCGGGACCAGAGCTGGATCAACCAGCCCGTGATGGCGATCCCGCGGATGAAGCAGCTCGTGGCTCAGAACTACCCGGGCACCAAGGTCGCGATCAGCGAGTACAACTTCGGCGCGCTCGACCGGATCGACGGCGGGCTGGCCCAAGCCGACGTGCTCGGCATCTTCGGCAAGCAAGGCCTGGACCTGGCGACGCTGTGGGGTCCGCCGGCCGCGCAGCAGCCTGGTGCGTTCGCGTTCAGGATGTATCTGGATTACGACGGGCATGGTTCGAAGTTCGGCGACGCCAGCGTGCACTCGCTGAGCGGCAATCAGGGCGAGGTCTCGGTCTACGCCGCGCAGCGGAGCAGCGATCACGCGCTGACGATCATGGTGATCAACAAATCGACTAAGCCCGTCGTCAGTCCGCTCTCGGTGGCCGGGCTGGCCGGCCGGGCCAAGGCCCAGGTGTACCGGTACGGCCAGGCCAAGCCCGGCAAGATCGTGCACGCGGCTCCGCAGACGTTCATCAAGGGGCACGCGCGGGTTATCCTGCCCGGCTACTCGATCACCGAGTACGTTATCGGCGCGACCGGCCTGGCGCCTGGTGCGGTCTTGCTGCCGCGAGCGACCTCGACGGCGGTTCCCGACGCAGTCGGGGTGGTGGCGGCGCACCCAGGTCCTGCCAACGCGTTCGAGTGGGCAACCGGATACAAGGGCAGGAAGATCAACTACGGCTGGCGCCCGTCGGCCGGGTAGAACGGCCGGTCGCCCAGTACGTGGGGGGCACTTTGCGGCTGCTCTGGCTACAGCAGGGGTCCCCCCACGCGGGCTGGGCAGTTAGCCCGGGCAGGATTGGGTTTGGCAGTTGATCCAGGCCGGCGCGAAGCTTTCTACCTGTAAAGGGGTTTTGTTGTGGAGATTCAGCCCAAGCAGCCGACCGCTAAGGGGCCGGGTGACATGTTCACCGGGGACGTGTTTCTCGACGTCATCGTGCGCGGCGAAGAACCTTCCCGGGTCCGGGTCAATGCGGTGCGGTTCACGCCGTCGGCGCGGACCGCGTGGCACTCGCATGCGGTCGGGCAGACGCTCTACGTGACCGAGGGGCGCGGGCTGGCGCAGGCGCGCGGTGGCTCGGTGACGGAAATCCGGGCCGGCGATGTGGTGCGGGCGGCGGCCGGGGAGTGGCACTGGCATGGCGCGGCGCCCGATCACTACATGACGCATCTGTCGATCACCGAGGCGACCGGGGACGACCGGCCAGAGTCGGACTGGGGCGAGAAGGTCACCGACGAGGAGTACGGCGGCCGGTGATCCGGCTACCAGGCCGCGGCGTCGGTTGCCCCCCGGTCTGAATTCGGCAGGGCGGTGAACCGGGCTCGGTCGAGCCGGCCGAAGCCGTAGCAGTCGATCAGCAGATGGTTGCCGGTCGCGTCGGCGGCCAGCAGCGCGCAGCCGGTGATATACAAGGCCGTTTGACCGTGGGAGCGCGACTCCCTCACACGCTGTGGATACAGCGTGCTCAACGGGCGGCCGGTCCGGGCGGAGAGCTTGACGATGCCGGCTGCGATGATTCCGTGCTGGAGAGGTCTCCCGGTGTCGAAGACCGCGGCGTCGATGGTCCGGCCGTCCGGACTGAACGTGGCCGACTGCACCGCGTCGATGCCTACCCTGGACGGCAGGACCAGCCGACCGGACATCAGGTCGCTGCCCGGAGACCTGGTATCGAGCAGCCAGAGGCCTCCGGCCGGGCGCCGGTCAGGGCTCCGGGCTTCGCCGGTCCAGAAGAATCCCAGCTCACGGCCGTGATCGGTCCAGGACAACTGGCCAGGAGAGCCGCGCCGGGTCGTGGTCCAGGTCCTGACCGCGCCGGTGGCCAGCGTGACAACCTCGACGCTTCCCCGGTTGCCGTCGTTGAACTGGAGGCTGATCGCCAGCTTCGAGCCATCGGGGCTCAGCGCTATCGCCGCCACGACCTTGCCGGGCAGCGCGGGCACCGGCAGCGAGGTCAGCTGGGCGGAGCTGCCGTGGTCGGAGACCTTCAGCAGGTAGAAAGCAGCCTTCTGATTGACGTCGAGTGCGAGCACGAAACGGCCGCCGCCGGTGCCAGATATCAGGGACATCATCGGATCGGTTCCGGCAGGCAGCTCAACCTGGCTCAGGATCTGTCCCGTGAGCGTGCTGCGAACCTCGACGGCGGGGGAGTAGAAGTCAGCGATGACGTAGTAGGGCGGCATCCCGGCCTGCGCTTTCGCGGCCGACGGTGGTCGGGCAACGGCTGCGCTCAGCAGCACCCCGGTGTAGGGCGGTGAACTGGACTGTTCCGACGAGCGGGGGTACGCCAGCCAGAGGCCGGCCGCGGCCAGGACGACGCAAAGCGCGGCGGCGGTGAGCCCGGTGAGCGGCCTGGCGAAGATGGGCCTGCCGGCCCGGGACGCCTGCGTGCGGCGGACCTGAGTCGCGCACTGCCCGGCTGGCCGGCGGTGGCCGATGCTATCTGGCGGCGCCGAGAAGGCCGCCGCTAGTTCGCGCTCCCTCGTGGCCGCGTCGATGGCCGAGCCAGGCTGGAATTGCATCGGTCGCGCCGCCCGCAATGCGGTTACCTCAGGCTTCATCGCGAGCCCTCCTTTGCTGTCTGCGGCTGCGGTTCTGGTTTCGGTTCTGGTTCTGGTTGCGGCCTCGCGGCCCCGAGCGTCACCCGCAGTCGGCGGCGGGCGCGGTGCAGCCGAACCCGGATCGCGGTCGGAGTGACGCCGATCACTAGCGCGGCCTCATGCGGGGTGAGATCCTGCCAGGCGGTGAGGATCAGCACCTCGCGGTCGGTCTTGGACAGGCCGGCGAGCGCGCGGAAGATGTCCACCCGGGCGGCCGCCATCTTGTCGGGATAAGCCGGCGAACCGGTCTCGGCCCAGCTGCGCAGCTCAGATTCCAGCGAACCCTGGCGTCCCTGGGCCCGGAATTGCTGCCTGACCATGTTCCTGGCCACGCCGAGCAGCCACGGCAGCGGAGGATCCGGGATGTCGCCGAACCGCCGCCAGGCCACCACAAAGGTCTCGCTGACCAGGTCATCGGCGCGCTGACGGTCGGCCAGACAGGCCGCGTACGCCCAGACCTGATTGCGGTGGGCGTCGTACATGGCCGTGAATCGACGCCGGGCGTCGTCGTTATCCATGCGCGCTCCTTAGCCCTGGCCGGCGTCAGGCCCGGCGGGCGTCGTCACCTTGCCGACGTAGGAAGTGGCCGGAAACCGCGCGGTCGTTACCCGTTGGGGCAAGAAACTCTTCCAGATTTGTGGTTGTTGCGGCGAAACGTCCGGAACCTGGCCGGCCATTTCTTACCGGAATACCGGCAATCGCAAGGAGAGTCCACGTGCATCACCGCATCATCAGACGGGCCGTCGTCATCGCCCTGTCGTTTGCCTTTACCGTGGCCGCGCCAGTTGCCACTAGGTGGGCGAACTCAGCTCGGCCGCACGCTAGTGCTGCCGCTGGCGCTGCGAAAGACGCTGGCTTGCCGGCCTATTCGCCGCGGGTCGTTCAGCTCATTACTGGGCAGGCCTTTGGCCTGACTGTGCCGTCGAGCCGATCATCGGGAAGCCCTGGCCTGGCCATCATGCCGGCCATCGGCAGCGGGCCAGGATCGCTGGTCACCATGCGACGTGGTGGCCGGAGCTATGCCGTCCCGGCCGCCGCCTTGCCGTACCTGGGCCACGGCCTTGATCCGAGCTTGTTCGACGTACGGGCCGTGGCTCGCGCAGAAGGCGAGACCACAGGTCGGCTGCCGGTCAGCATCCGCTATCAAGGCCGTCGGCCGGCGCCGTTGCCCGGGATAACGATCACGTCGGCCGGGCCCGGCTCGGCGGAGGGGTATCTCACGGGGGTGTCCGCGAAGAGGTTCGGCCGGGCGCTGGATAAGCAGTTCGCGGTCGATCACGCCGACGCTGGTTACGGCACTGACGGCCTTTTCGCCGACGGGCTGACGATCAGCCTGCGCGGCCGCGCATCCTTGGCCACCGCGCCAGGGGCAGGCCGGCCCGGGGGCCGGGGCCGGCCGGCGCCGCGGCCGCAGTACCAGATGCGCACCCTCACCGTCACCGGCTCCTACCGCGACGGCCGGCCCGACACCGGTGACCTGGCATTGCTCGTCAACGTGGACAACGCCGGCCGCCTGGACGTCCTAGATTCGGAGGCTGCCTTCTACCACGGGACCGCCAAGGTCAGCGTCCCGGCCGGGCACTATTTCGCGATGGGCGTCTTCTTCGGCCGACCCAAGGCCAGCGCGATCTTCATGCCCATCCGCGGCCTCACCGTCTTGCCTCAGTTCACTGTCGCCGGGAACACCCGCATACACCTAGCCGAACCCGCCGCCAGTAGGCGGATTACGATGACGACCCAGCGGCCCGCGCACGTCACCGACACCGAGTTCGAGATCTTCAGGAAGCCACGAATCGGGCAGACTCAGTCCTTCGGCGTCCTCAACTTCCGCTGGGTGGGCGACAACGTCCCGATGGGGGTCAGCCCGACCAGCAAGCGGCCCAGCATCGGCACCATGGCCACCGTCACCGACCAATGGCTGGCCAGCCCAGGCGGGGCGGCGCCTTATGAATATGATCTGGCCTATCAGAACCTGAGCGGACTCATCCCGCGGCAGCACTATGTCGTACGCGATGCCAGTCTGGCGACCATCAGTGCGCGCTACTACCTGAGCCGAGCCGGCAGCTTCTTGTCCAGGGACAGCTCGTTCCCGATCGAATACGGCTTTCTGGCCTTTACCTACGACCCTGTCAACGGGCCGGGAACGCGCACCATCTACAGCTCGGCCGCTCCCGGCCTGCTCTGGACCACCTCTCTCTATACCGCCGATCGCGGCTTCCGCGCTGCGCTGGTCCAGTCCGACCCGGCCCGCATCTACCGCCCGGGCCAGCACGTGACCGAGAACTGGAACACCTACCCGCTGCATCCCGCCCCCAACGTCCACCTGATCGGCTCGCGCGGTGACACGGATGGATTCGCCACCGTGCCGTCCGCCAGCCGAGCGGGTAACACGCTGACGCTGGACTTCTCACCGTTCGGCGACAACACACCCGGCCACGCTGGCGCCGGCTTCAATACCGACGACGGCAGAAAGGTCACGGGCAGCTACGAAATCGACCAGAACGGCAAGAAGATCGTCGGCGGCAACGCCCTCACGGCAGCGGGCGATAACAGCGACCTGAATGTGCTGGCCACACTGAGCCCAGCCCGCTCGACCATCAAGTTCAGCCTTACCGCGGCGCTCGGCGGCATCGGCGCGCGAACTCCGTCCAGCCGGAGCCAGACAACCTGGACCTGGTCATCGGCTCACCAGTCCGGCAATCAGATGCCGATCGGCTGGTCCTGTCCGTTCGGCAGTTCTGGTTGCCGGCCTGAGCCGCTCGTTACCCTCGGTTACTCGATCCGCGACTTGTCATTGCGCGGTCAAACCCGCCCCGGCCCGCAGGTACTCGCCGTGACAGCCAGTCACCTGCCGCCGGCCAAGGCGGCCAAGGCGGGCACGGCGGGCAAGGTCGGCACGGCGGGCACGGCGGCCAAGATCACCAAGGCGACCGTCCAGGTGTCGTTCGATGGCGGACGCATCTGGCACCACGCCAAACTCACCGGCACCGACGGGCGATTCCTGGCCACCTACGCCGCGCCCGCCGGCGCCTGGGTCACGCTCCGCACCCACGCGCAGGACGCAGCCGGCGCCACCATCACCGAGACCATCACCCGCGCCTACCGGGTTGCTCCCCGCCGCGCGACCGGGCGGGCGGGCGCGGGCACGGCGGCACACGCGGCCTGCCCGGTCGCCGGCCCCGGCCGCCTGCGCTGCTACGCGCTGTATTCACAGCAGACCGAGGTGAACGAAGCGAGCGCCGCCGGAACCAGGGCCGCACCGAAGGGCTGGGGCGCTCCCGACATCGAGTCCGCCTACAAGCTCCCCGTCAGCGATGACCCGCACCAGACCGTCGCGGTGGTCGACGCCTACCGCACCCCCAAGCTGGCCGCTTCGCTCGCGGCCTACCGCTCCCAATACGGCCTGCCCGCCTGCACCGCCTCCACCGGCTGCCTGCGGATCGTCAACCAATCCGGTGCCGCGGCGCCGCTCCCGGTCTCCGGCGTGCCATCCGGCTGGGACGTCGAAACGGCCCTGGACGTCGAGATGGTCTCCGCCGCCTGCCCGCTCTGCAAGATCCTGGTCGTCGAGGCCCGCAGCAACAGCCTGGCCGCGCTTGCAACCGCCGAGAACACGGCCGCCCGGCTAGGTGCCCAGGTCATCTCCGACAGCTTCGGCGGGCCAGAGAGCGGCCAGGATCAGACGTACGCCAGGGCCTTCCACCACCCCGGCCACGTGATCGTCGTCGCCTCAGGCGACCTCGGCTTCACGGTCGCCAACTTCCCGGCCGACCAGTCTGACGTCACCGCCGTCGGCGGCACCGAGCCGGCCAAAGCCGCGAACCAGCGCGGCTGGACCGAGCAGGCCTGGCAGGACTTCGACGGCGCCACCGGCAGCGGCTGCTCCGCCTACATACCCAAGCTCTCCTGGCAACACGACCAGCACTGCACCATGCGCACCGTCGCCGACGTGTCCGCCGTAGCCGACAACCTCGCCGTCAACGACCAGGCCAGAAAAGGCTGGCTCCTCGTAGAGGGCACCAGCGCCGCCGCCCCGCTGATCGCCGGCGTCTACGCCGTGGCCGGCAACGCCACGACGATCAGTCCCAGCTTCGAATACCACCACACCTCGTCACTGTTCGACGTAACCACCGGCAACAACGACTTCCTGAACATCACCAACGGCGCCACCTGCGGCCACGACTACCTCTGCGAAGCAGGAGAGGGCTACGACGCCCCCACTGGCCTAGGCACCCCAAACGGAACCGGCGATTTCTGAAAGATCTATTTTTCGGTGAACGCTTTGCGCGGGTTCTAGGCCGAGCACCGACTAGCGCGCGTGGGTGAAGACTCGGTCCTGTTGCGGCTCGGCGGCTGGCCTCGTGCTCAGCCGTAACAGGACCGGCCGGCTGGGCCAGGCGACCGGATCAGCGGGCTGGGCGGCCCCGACTGGGGCTCTTATCCCGGATTGGGACGTCTTAGCCCTGGTTAGCGCAGAATAGTGTCCTGTTTACGATGGTTTGCGTGACCCGAATCAGGGCTATGTTGCGCTAACCAGGGATAAGTCGAGAGAAGGCCAGGTCTCGCTGGTAGGTGACGTTCGTGGAGTCGCGGTGAGCGAGTTGCTCGGTGATGGTGGGGCTTGAACCATCTTTGGCGACACTCAGCCGACGCAAATCTTTCTCCCTGAAAATCCAATTGCCGGGTCCCGCCGCGCGGCTGCCTTGCCGGTCGTTGTGAGCATTGCTGCTCGGTCGCGGGCGGTCGAAGGCGGGTCGCAAAGTCGCAGCTCAGGTTGCCAGTTTACTGTTAGCGTTCACAATTTCGGTCAGATGATTGCGACTGATCGGCCGTGGGCTCCAGGCGACTCGATGGGCGATGGCTGGACGGGGCTGATGGTTCCGAAGTTACCAACTGTCGTCTGCTGTGTCGTAAGTCGCAGCAGAAGCGAGAGTTCACGCTGCGATCAGGGAGGCGCAGCCGCCTCAGGAGTAGCGCCGCGACCCGGGAGGAGAGCGAAGGAGGATCACCCAAGGCGCGCCGGATACCTTGACTCACCGGCTGTTAACGCTCACAATCGTTTCCTTAGAACAGGCCACGTCTTCGTACCCGGACGATGAAGGGAGTCCATCGTGCACGTGATCGGAAGACTGCAGCGACTTAGCGGAGGCGAGTCGTTAAGGGCTGGTGTACGCGCAAGGACCCGGCGGCCGGTGGTCCTTGGGGCTGCGGCTGTCCTGGCCGTCAGCATCGGCGGGTCGTTCGCCGCGACCCAGGCCATGGCGCAACCCGCCCGGCCTGGCCAGCATGGCGGTCAGCTCACGGTGACCAAGAAGGCCATCGGCACTGCGGTCGAGCCTTACACCGGTAAGGCCGAAACGGTTTTTCGCTACACCCTGACGAACGCTCGCGGTATGTCGGTCCAGATCCTGACCTACGGCGGCATCGTCCAGGACATCAACGTTCCCGACCGGCACAATCAGGCGGCCGACGTCGTCCTGGGCTTCAAGACCCTCAAGGACTACGTCACCAAGGTCAGCCCTCCGGTGGTCGCGAACGGCGGCCCGTACTTCGGCGAACTCATCGGGCGCTACGGCAACCGGATCGCCAAGGGCAAGTTCAAGCTCAAGCAGCCCGACGGCAAGGTCCACACCTACACGCTGCCGATCAACAACGGCGTGAACTCGCTGCACGGTGGCCTGGTCGGATTCGGTAACCACATCTGGGCCAGCAAGCCCGTTGCCACGAAGAGCGCGGTCGGCGTCCAGTTGACGCTGGTGAGCCCGAACGGCGACGAGCATCACGCCGCAGGCACGCCCGGCTGCGCGAAGGCCTGCACCGGCTACCCGGGCAAGCTCAAGGTCGTCGTCACCTACGCGCTGACCAACTCCGACCAACTCGGCATCCACTACTCGGCTACCGACGAGTCCAAGAACCTGAACACGGTGCTGAACCTCACCAACCACAGCTACTTCAACCTCGCTGGTGAGGGATCAGGCAGCGCCGCCGGCCAGGTCATCTGGATCAACGCCAAGAAGTACACGCCCACCGACACCACTCAGATCCCGACCGGCGCTGAGGTGCCAGTCGCGGGTGGCCCGTTCGATTTCTTCACCCACCCGAAGACCATCGCCTCCGGGATCGCGGACTGCACCAAGCCGAATTCGCAGGCCTGCAAGCAGTTGCTGATCGCTCAGGGATTTGACCACAACTGGGTCCTGAACAACTCGGGCCCGAGCATGGACGGCCTGCGCCTGGCCGCCACCGCGCTCGACCCGGCCAGTGGCCGCCGCCTGGCGGTCTGGACCGACCAGCCGGGTGTGCAGTTCTACACCAGCAACTTCCTCAACGGCACGCTGGTAGGCATCAGCGGCCACATCTACCGGCAGACTCAGGCGTACACGTTCGAGACGCAGCACTTCCCGGACTCGCCGAATCAGCCGAGCTTCCCATCGACCGAACTCGGCGCGGGCAAGACCTTTACCAGCACGACCGTGTTCGCCTTCGGCTCGTAGCAGCCACCTAACCCAGCAACACCCTGCCTTCCCGGTCCGTCACCGGCCCACTTCCGCCGGTGGCGGACCGGGTTCCGTTTACCCTCCGCCAGCGAGCGCCGCGCGGCGTACCGGCCAGCGCGGCACCCGGGTGAGACGGTGCATCAGTTGCGCGAATTCACCTGGAGACAAGCTCCGATCCGCATCGGACAGTGCCTCCTCAGGCGTCGGATGACGTAGCCACCGGCAACAACGACTACCTGAACAACACCAACGGCACCTGCGGCCACGACTACTGCGGAACCCGCAAGGGCTACGGCGCTTAGCCCTAACAGGACCGGCCGAGGGTCCCAGGCGGGCGGATCAGCAGGCTAGGCGGACCCGGCGAGACTTCTTCTCCCTGGTTAGAACGTCTTATCCCTGGTTAGAGCAGAATATTGTCCCGTTTGCAGCGATTTAGGTCGCTCGAATTAGGGCTATGTTGCGCTAACCAGGGATATGTCGATAGTCGGGTTGACTCGGAGGCGACTAGGCTGTTGTTGCTGGAGTTGTCAAAGGTGACTGCGGGGTTGACGGGGCGCATGTGACCAATCGGCAGCCAGTCTGGGCCTGGGTGAGGCGGACCAGGTCGGCCCGGGTAGGCGCACCGGCGCGCGACATCAGCCGCAACGTCGACCTGAACAAGCCAAGCGGCACTAGACCGAGGCCTCGGCAACCAGAGGTCGGTCAAGCGGAAGACTTAGGGGTGTCATTTGACGCGAAGTCTTCCCCTTGACCGCGCGCCAACCGACCAGGAAGAGCGGCAAAGCCATGCGCCATGAATGAGGCAGCGATTAGCCAGCTCGCCGCCGCCGTCCGCTCCTGCTGCTCGGTCACAGCGGGCGGCTGGCCGCCAGGCAAGCCCTAGCTGATTGCGGCTAACCGCGCCTGGGCCGATATCGCCTCGGTCGTCGTCTCTGAGCCCGCTGCCCCGCCGGCCCCCTTGCGAACCGGCCACTGCGGCACCCGACCGAGATGGTGCATCAACTGCGCGAATTCGCCTGGCGACAAGCTCTGTTCCGCATCGGACAGTGCCTGCTCAGGCGTCGGATGCACCTCGATGAGCAAGCCGTGCGCCCCGGCCGCGCGGGCCGCCCAGGCCATCGGTGCCACATAGGACCGGAAACCGGTGCCGTGAGAAGGATCGACGATGATCGGCAGGTGCGACCGCTCGCGCACCACGGCGATGGCGGACAGGTCCAGGGTGTTGCGGGTCGCGCTCTCGAACGTCCTGATCCCGCGCTCGCACAAGATCACCTGCTGATTGCCGTGCGCGACTATATATTCGGCGGCGGCCAGCCATTCCTCGATCGTGCTCGACAGCCCGCGCTTCAGCAGCACCGGCCGGTCGACCTTGCCCAACTCCCTCAGCAGGTCGAAGTTCTGCATGTTGCGCGCGCCGACCTGCAGGATGTTGGCGGCCTCGGCCATCCGGTGGACCTGGTCCACGGCCATGACCTCGGTCACGATCGGCAGCCCGGCCTCCCGCCCGGCCTTCACCAGCAGGTCGAGCCCGTGCCAGCCAAGACCCTGGAATGAGTACGGCGAGGTCCGGGGCTTGAACACGCCGCCGCGCAGCACACGCGCGCCGTGGTCGCGAACCAGCCTGGCCGTCTCGTTGATCTGGTCTTCGCTCTCCACCGAGCACGGCCCCGCCATGACCACGAATCCGTCGCCGCCGACTAGCAGGTCGCCGACGCGAACCACCGTGTCGGTCTGCCGAGCGGTCCGGTCGACCAGCTTGTAGTGACTCGACCGGCGCGGTGCCGCCGGGGGAGCCGCGGCCACGGCCTCCAGCATCTCCACCGCCGACTCGCTCTGCGGCGGGGCTGGCAGTTCGCCGGTGCGAGCGGGTTCGCGCAGCACCTTCGCCGGATAGCTGCCGAGCACCTTGATGTAGAGCGCGGCTGAGCGCAGTTCATCCAGCGCGGCCACGGTGCGCGGATCGGCGGCGTTGCCCTCGAAGTCCACGAAGAACAGGTACTCCCACGGCATCCCGGGCCGCGGCCGGGACTCCAGCTTGGTCATCGAGTGGCCGCTGCCGGCCAGGATCTCCAGGCATCGCAGCAGCGCGCCTTCCTCGTGCCTGGTGACCAGGATCAGGCTGGTCTTGCACGGGATCCGCAGGTCCACCGGGGCAGCCGAGCGGGACAGCACGACGAAGCGGGTGTAGTTGTCATTGCTGTCGGAGATATTGCGGCGCAACACCACCAGCCCGTACGCAGCGGCGGCCTCAAGCGAGCCGATCGCGCCGAGGCTCGGATCCTGTGATTCCGCGACGGCCTGCATCGCGCCGGCCGTGTCGAAGCTCGGCACGGCGGTCGCGTTCGGCAGCGAGGAGATGAACTGGACGCACTGCTCGAGCCCCTGCGGATGAGAAAGGATCTTGCTGAGCCCGGACGGCGGGATGTCGGCGACCGCGGCCAGGCAGTGCTCGACCTTCCACGTCTCCTCGCCGACGATGAACAGGTCGTGCTCGCGGAGCAGTGCGTAGACCTCGTTGATGCTGCCGGCGGTGGTGTTCTCGATCGGCAGGAGGGCCAGGTCCGCCTCGCCGGACAGCAGCGCGGCGGCTGCCTCCCTGAAGGTCCGGTAGCCGTGGAGAGACCCCTCGATTCCGTAGCTGTTCAGGTACTTCTGGCCGGCCGCGTAGCTGTAGGCGTGCGTGACGCCCTGGAAGGCGACCCGGACCTGGCCGCCCGAGTTGCCGCTGAGATGCGAGGTCTGCATCGAGATCGAGTCGTTCAGCAACTCACGGAAGATCTGCCTGACCAGGCTCGGGGGAACTCCGAGCTCGGCGGCCTGGGACTGCACAGACTCGATGATCTGGCGTTCGCGTTCGGCATCGGCGATGGCGGCTGAGCCGCGTTCCTTGGCTTGGGCTACGGCGGCGATGACCTCGCGGCGCTGCGCGATCAGGCGCACGATGGCCGAGTCCAGTTCGTCTAGGCTGCCGCGAAGATCGGAGATCTCCGGCTGTTGGTTCAACGACTGGCCGTCCACGGCTATGACTTCCTCTCGGTCCTGGCCTGGTCCGTCCTGAGACGCAAGTGAAGTCTTGAGCCTATCTACCGGCCCGGGCTACCGGCCCCGCGCTTGCCTGCATCCCGGCGCGCAACTGGTCGGCCAGTTCGTCCACGACCTCAGCGGCCGCCCGGGCCAGCTGCTGGCCCGACGGCTGGCCGGTGACCAGCCAGGACTCATTGTCGTGCGGATCGACTTCGGTGACGCCCTCGACCGATCGCAGCGCCGCCTGCATGCGCTGCCGCAGCTCGGTCCCCAGGGGGTCATGCCGGATGAACTCCTGCGCGCTGACTTCCACGCACCAGCCTTCAAATTCGCGGTCGGCCCAGGCTTCGATCCCGCGGATATCCGGCTCATCGGTCAGCCGCTGCCACAACTCATCGACATCTGACTCATCGGGCGGAACCAGCCTGATTTCATCGTTCATGGCGAGCATGGTAGCGAGCTTGAACCTGGTAGATGATTGAGCGGGCCAGGGTCGGGCAAGGCATTCGGGCGAGGCGGCAGCGAGAAGGAGTGACCAGTGGGTGACTACGACGTCATAGTGATCGGTGGCGGCTCGCCGGGCGAGCACTGCGCCGGGGAACTGGCCGACGGCGGACTGCGGGTCGCGGTCGTCGAGCGCTACCTGGCCGGGGGTGAATGTTCCTATTTCGCCTGCATCCCGTCCAAGACCCTGCTCCGCCCCGGCGAGGCTGTCCATCAGGCCCGCGGGGCGACCGCCATCGCCCAGGTGGACCCGCAGGCCGCCTTGGCCTGGCGCGACTTCATGGTCGACAACTACTCCGACGCGGGGCAGGAACGCTGGCTGGCCAGCAAGAACATCGACCTGCTGCGCGGTACAGGCAAGCTGGCCGGAACGGGCGTGGTCGAGGTCAGCCAGGGCGATGGGCAGACCACTCGCCACACCGCCCGTCACATCGTGCTGGCCACGGGCTCAGACCCGCTCGTGCCGCCGATCCCGGGCCTGGCCGACGTCGATGGCGTCTGGACCAACCGCGAGGTCACGGCCATGAAGGCGATCCCGCGCCGCCTGCTGATCCTCGGCGGCGGCCCGGTCGGCGCCGAGATGGCTCAGGCCGTGCGCCGGCTGGGCGGCGAGGTCGCACTGGTCGAGGCCGCCTCGCATGTCCTCGGCCGCGAGCCAGCGCCTCTGGGTCAGGCCCTCGGCGAGGTTCTGACCGCCGACGGTGTCGAACTGCTGCTCGGCGTCAAGGTGACCGCCGCCCGCCGCGACGCCGACGACTACGTCCTGGTCCTCGAGGACGGCCGCGAACTGCGCGGCGATCATCTGCTGGTGGCGACCGGCCGGCGCCTGCGGGTAGACGGCATCGGCCTGGAGACGGTCGGCATCGAGCCCGATCGGCACGGGATCGGTGTTGACGCCAGCCTCCGGGTCGCCGACCGACTCTGGGCGATCGGCGACGTCACCGGCATCGCGGCGACCGCGGCGCGCCGCGAAGGCGACGACTATGTGCTGACCCTCGCCGGCGGTCAGGAGCTGCGCGGTGACCACCTGCTCGTCGGCACGGGCAGGCGCCCGCGGATGCCGGACGGGCTGGCCGAGGCGGGGGCCACATTCGACGGACACGGCATAAA
>DASYAT010000297.1:0-21537 GCA_036501205.1 Streptosporangiaceae bacterium
GCGCCGGCGGTCAGGCCGGTGAGGATGACGAGCTGGGCTTCTGGCATGTGCTTGACGAACAGGCCGACCGCGAGACCGGCTACCGCCCCGGAGAGGGCATGGGTGTGTCCGAGGCACATGGCGTGTCTCTCCAGGGGCGGGATTTGGGCGTGGCACTCGGACATTACTGGCCGATTCGGCGAACCTCGGCCGCGACACGCCCTATGGTTTAGCTCTCCTCCGCCGGGATGTGGGCGGCGTCGACGATGCAGAAGACGTTGCCCTCGGGGTCTTCGAGAACGACGAAGTCGGGGTCGAACGGGAAGCTGTCCCAGTCGAGGATCTTGGCCCCGAGGGCGACCAGCCTCTCGGCCTGGCGGTCCTGGTCAGCGGCGTCGTCGGCGTTCAGGTCGAGGTGCATTCGAGGATGATCTTGGACCGGAGTCTCGCTGAGCTGGAGCGCCAGAGTCGGCTGGTAGAGACCAGCGGGTCCGATCTCGGTCCAGCGGGCGTCCGGGCCGCCCTTGAGTACCTCGTAGTTGAGTGCCTCGGTCCAGAACGAAACAGCCCGCGCCATGCTTTCTACGCCCAAAACCACTAGACCAAGCCGCAACATCAGTCAGCCTCCTGAGCACGTCTCGCGATCGCACCTGGCCCCTTGAGCCTAATATTCAGCAATGGCCTTGTTTGCCCGCAGCGTCGTTGACGAGAAGGATGCGCTGCTTACCTTCCTGGCTCAGCAACGCGACGCGCTGCGGGCCTCGGTGTTCGGACTGACCGATGAGCAAGCGCGGGCCACTCCCGCGGACAGCGCGCTGTCGCTGGGCGGGCTGATCAAGCACTGCGCGCGGGTCGAGCGGCGATGGGTGATCGCCGGTATCGCGGGCGAGCAACTGCCGGGACTGTGGCCGCCGGTGGACTGGGACGCCGATTTCCGGATGGAGCCGGACGAGACGCTGGCCTGGCTGCTCGACTACTACGCGCAGACAGCCGAGCGCACCGAGCAGATCATCGCTGGCGTCGGTGACATGGGCGATCCGCAGGCGCTGAGCGAAGAGCAGTCGGTCCGATGGACCCTGCTTCACCTGATCAAGGAAGTCGCCCGGCACGCTGGGCACGCCGACCTCATCAGGGAGGCGCTGGACGGCCAGCGGGCCGGTGCGCTTGACCGGGCCTACGACGCTCAGTCGGGTTAGCTGAGTTCGTCCCGGGCCTGCGCGAATGCGGTGGCGGCCAAGTCGAGGTCCTCCGTGGTGTGCGCGGCCGAGACCTGGGTGCGGATCCTGGCCTGGCCGAGCGGCACGACCGGGTAGCTGAAGCCGATCACGTAGACGCCCTTGGTCAGCAGCAGGTCGGCGAGCTTAGCGGCGCGGCCGGCGTCGCCGATCATGACCGGGACGATCGGGTGATCGCCGGGCAGGATGTCGAAGCCTAGCTCGGACATGCGGCCGCGGAAATGCAGCGTGTTCTCGCGGAGCCGGGCGCGCAGGTCGTCGCCGAAGTTCAGGATCTCGAGGACCTTCAGGGAGGCGCCCACCACGGCCGGGGCGACCGAGTTGGAGAACAGGTACGGCCGGGACCGCTGCCGCAGCAGGTCGACGATCTCGGCGCGGCCACTGGTGTAACCGCCGCTCGCGCCGCCGAGGGCCTTGCCGAGCGTGCCGGTCAGGATGTCCACCCGGTCGGCTACGCCGTGCAGTTCAGGGGTGCCGCGCCCGGTCGGGCCGACGAAGCCGACCGCGTGCGAGTCGTCCACCATGACCATCGCGTCGTGCTTCTCGGCCAGATCGCAGATCTCGGCCAGCGGGGCGACGTAGCCGTCCATCGAGAACACGCCGTCGGTCGCGATCAGCCGGCGCCGGGCATCGGAGCTGGCCTTGAGCTGAGCTTCCAGGTCGGCCATGTCCCGGTTCTTGTACCGCAGGCGCCGGGCCCGGCAGAGCCTGATCCCGTCGATGATCGAGGCGTGGTTCAGCTCGTCGCTGATCACCGCGTCCTGTTCGCCGAGCAGCGTCTCGAACAAGCCGCCGTTGGCATCGAAGCAACTCGGATACAAGATCGTGTCGTCGGTGCCGAAGAAGGCGGACAGCTTGCGTTCTAGCTGCTTGTGCAGATCCTGGGTGCCGCAGATGAACCGGACGCTCGCCATGCCGAATCCCCACCGGTTCAGCGCGTCCTTCGCCGCGTGGATGATCCGGGAGTCGTCGGCGAGGCCGAGGTAGTTGTTGGCGCACAGGTTCAGTACCGGCGCGCCGTCCGATACGACGATGTTGGCGCGCTGGGGACTAGCGATCACGCGCTCGGTCTTATACAGGCCATCCGCCCGGATTCGCCCAATTTCTTCGGCGATCTGCGGTTGGACGCTGGTGAACATCGTCGGCCTCCGTGTATGCGTGCGGGCGGCTGGGGGTTACCGCCCGGCCCAATCAAGTACCACCTTGCCGCATTTTCCGGCCCGAACGGTGTCAAATGCGGTGGCGTAGTCGGCGGCATCGAAACGGTGCGTTATGACCGGGCTGATGTCGACGCCGGAAGCGGTGAGTACGGACATCTCATACCAGGTCTCGAACATCTCCCGGCCGTAGATGCCCTTGACCGTGATCATGTTCAGCACTAGGTGCGCCCAGTCGATCGCGAACTGCTCCGACGGCAGCCCGAGCATCGCGACCTTGCCGCCGTGGGTCATCGAGCCAAGCATCTCGCGGAGCGCGACCGGCTTGCCCGACATCTCCATGCCTACGTCAAATCCCTCGCGCATGCCGAGGTCGGACATGACCTCGGGGAGCGGAGTCTGGCTCGTGTCGACGGCCGCCGTCACGCCGATCTTGCTGGCCAGTTCCAGCCGGTAGGGCGAGACGTCGGTGATCACCACGTATCTGGCCCCGGCGTGCCTGGCCACGATCGCGGCCATGATGCCGATTGGTCCGGCCCCGGTAATCAGCACGTCCTCACCGAGTACCGGATAGGTGAGCGCGGTGTGCACCGCGTTGCCGAACGGGTCGAAGATCGCGGCCACAGCCAGGTCGATGTCGCCCGGATGCCGCCACACATTGGTCGCCGGAAGGGCGATGAATTCGGCGAACGCCCCTGGGTGGTTGACGCCGACGCCCTTGGTCCTGGCGCACTGAACCCGCCGGCCGGCCATGCAGTTGCGGCACCGGCCGCAGACCAGATGGCCTTCGCCGCTGACGATGTCGCCGACAGCGAGGTCCTGGACCTCGGATCCGAGCTCGACGATCTCCCCCGCGAATTCGTGCCCGACGACCAGCGGCGCCTTGACGTTCCGCTGCGCCCAGCCATCCCATTCATAGATGTGCAGGTCAGTACCGCACACACCGGTGGACAGGACCCGGATCAAGACGTCGTCCCGGCCCACTTCAGGAACGGGAACGTCTTCGATTTCCAGGCCTGCCTCGGCGCGGGTTTTGACGAGAGCCTTCATTTCGCTCGCTCCCAGCTGGCAGCTGCCCAAGCCGGCCTCATTACCGGTCGGAGACACCCGTGACTGTACCGCAGCCCGGGCGCCCATCCGCCGATAGCGAAGGGGTGATGGCGGATACTGCCATCAGCTGACCATCTCCCGGATATCTCGATGACAGGATGCTGGCATGGCCGACCGCATTGACCTCCGATCAGATACCGCTACCCGTCCCACGCAGGCTATGCGTCAGGCGATGGCGATGGCCGAAGTGGGCGATGACTGGTTCGGTGAGGACCCTACGGTCAACCGGTTGCAGGACCGGGCCGCTGAGCTGACCGGCAAGCAGGCCGCGCTGTACCTGCCGACCGGGACGCTGTGCACGCAGATCGCGCTGCATGCCCTGGTGCGGTCCGGGCACCTGGTGGTCTGCGAGGACTCTGCTCACGTCTGCAACACCGAACTCCGGGCGGCGGCGGTGCTGTCCGGCGTCACGTTCCGGCGGCTGGAAGGCGAGCGCGGCACGCTGTCAGCCGATCAGGTCGCGGCGGCGCTGGCGCCGGACCGGCGCGACGTCACCGTGGTCGACCTGGTCGCGATCGAGAACACGCATCAGGTGGCCGGCGGGACCGTCACCTCGGTCGCCGAGGTGGCGGCGGTCGCCAAGGCCTGTGAGGACGCGGGCGTGCCGCTGTATCTGGACGGGGCCAGGATCTTCAACGCCTGCACGGTCGCTGGTGCTCAGGTCGCCGATTATGCGAGGCACGTGACGGCGATGATGTTCTGCCTGTCGAAGGGGCTGGGGGCGCCGATTGGATCCGTGCTCGTGGGCGATCGTGAGTTCATCAGGGAGGCACGGCGGCTGAAGATCTTGTTCGGCGCGGCTTGGCGGCAGGCCGGGCTCATGGCGGCGGCCGGGCTTCTCGCCCTTGAGGAGGGGCCGAAGCGGCTGGCCACCGATCATGAGCACGCCCAGATCCTGGCCCACGGGGTGGCTGAGTTGCTGCCGGGCTCGGTTGACCCTGCCGCGGTGTCCACCAACATCGTGTTCGTTGACGTGGCGGGCACGGGGCGGAGTGCCTTTGAGTGGCAGGACCGGCTGGCGGCCGAGGGGCTGATCGTCAGCGTGGGCGGGCCCAGAGTGCGGATGCTGACCCACCGCGATGCCAGCCGGGCCGATGTCGAGACCGCGCTCGATGCCTGGCGTCGCGTGGTGGCCGCTGGCTGAAACGGCGTAGAAGGACCCCGCCGTGGTCGGCGGGGTCCTTTGTCGAGATGGCCTGGCTTACTCCGGCCAGCGGGCCTTCCACACCTCGGGCCTAGTCGCGCCGGCCAGCACGGCCACGCCGAGCAGCCCGGCCACGATCAGCACGGCGGTCTGGGCCGGCAGGTACTGCAGCAGCAGGCCGTTGAGGGCGAGGCCGGCCGGCATTCCGATGCTAAGCAGGGTCATCACGGCGGCGACGACCCGGCCGCGCTCGGCTGGGCGTGCCTGCCGAAGGATCAGCACGTCGACGAGAACCCGCACCGACGGCACGCCGAGCATCGCGATGAACAGCAGACCGGCCATCCACCACGGACCGAACGGTACGGCCAGCAGCGCGATCAGCGGTACGAGCAGGCTGGCTACCAAGATCATCAGCGCACCGGGGCGCAGCCGGTGCAGCGGCCGGACCAAGGCGGCGCCGACCAGGCCGCCAATGGCCGACGCGCCGAGCGCCAGGCCGATCTGGGTCGACGAGATGCCCTGATCCCGGAGGATGACGACGGTGATCAGGCCGAGACCGGCCCCGAGGCAGTTGATAGCGGCTAGCAGCATGGTGGTGACGCGCAGGATCGGGCTCGTCCAGATCAACCTGATCCCGGCCAGCATGCCACCGTCCTTGGCGGGCTTCGGCTGGCCGCTTTCCTTCGCCGCCTGGCCGGGGGCGACTGGCGACCGGTCAGGTTCGACCTTGACGATGATCGCAGCGATCAGTGACATCAAGAAGGAGCCCATCGTGAACAGGAATGGCACCGCGTGCGCGAGCACGTTCAGGCCATAAAGGGCACCGCCGATCGGCGGGCCTGCCAGTTCAGAGCCGTTGACCCGAACCTCGTCCTGAGTCATTGCCCTGGTCAACTGTTCCTTGGGCACGACGGTCCTGATCATCAGCAAGCGCGCCGCCGACACGACCGGCTGGCCGGCGCCGAGCAGCACCGCCGCGATCAGCAACAGCGGCAGCGTCAGCCAGCCCACGATCAGCGCCAGCACCACCAGGCCGGTCACCAGCGCGCGGCCGGTCTCGGCCGCAATCAGCAGCATCCGAGGGCTCCGGTGGTCCACCAGATGTCCAGCCGGCAATCCGGAGAGGATCTGGCCAACCGTCTGCATAGCGGCGAACAGCCCAGCGTCGGCTGGCGATCTCGTCACCCCCAGGATGGCCAGCGGATAGGCGACGTCGGCCACGGAGATACCAAGTGCCGAGGCTGCGGACCCGGCCCAGAGGGTCTGGAAGAGCTTGTTCCGCCGAAGCGGCAGCAGCGCCGGCTTGGCATCCGCATCAAGGGCTTGATCGGGCGCTTGCGCCGCATCCGGCTTCGTCATCGTCTCGGTCATGGCTGTCTCCAATCAACTTGCCGGCTCGTCTGGCTAACCTTGAAATCCGGGGCTTCGCGATCTAGCTCGGCCACCTGCGCCAGCGCCGCGGCGGCCCGTTCGGGTCCGAATCCGCCTGGACCTGGCGGTCACTGTCCGGCCGGAGCAGTGCTGATCTGGCGGTCTCGCCGACCACCCGGTCAGGTGATCGCACCTCGTCAGGCCTGGTCATCGTCTCGGTCATCGCAGGTCTCCCCTCGGCCGCCCGCCGACTCGTTCGCCGACTCGGCAATGTTTACGATGACGCGGACATTCATGATTACGTCATCATTCATCTATACGTGAATGATGACACAAGCGTGAACCTGTGACAAGATGTAGCCGTGACAGAAGCTGATACCGCGCCGGATCCGATGCGCGAAGTTGGGAACGTCGAGACGCTGAAGGCGCTCGCCGATCCCACAAGGCTGCGCATCCTCCAGCGGCTGATGACGCGGGATGAGACCGGCGAGCTGCCGGTCATGTCAGTGAAGGAGCTCGCGACCGAGCTGGCCGAGCCGCAGACCAAGTTGTACCGGCACGTCAAGCAGCTCGAGGCGGTCGAGCTGATCCGTTCGGCATCCAGCCGGATCGTGTCCGGGATTGTCGAGCAGCGGTATCAGGCCTGCCAGAGCGACCTGTGGCTAGGTGCCGGGCTGACCGACGAGCAGAAGAAGAGCGCCGAGGCTGAGGCCTCCGTCGCCGCAGTTCTTGAGCTGTACCGGAGCCAGTTCTTCGCGGCTCATCGCGCCGGAGCGATCGCCTCAAAGGACACTCCAGGAGCTGAGGAGCATCGCAAGACGATGCTCGGCATGACCCAGTCCAAAGTGTCTAGGAACGACGCCACGTCGTTCCGTACCAGGCTCCAGCAGCTCATGGACGACCTGGTCGAGGCAGAGAAGAGAGCCTCAGATAGCGAGGACACCATAACCGTCAACGTCCTGGTCGGCTACTTCAGCCCGGACCCGGCTCAAGGCATCTGAACGCGGGTCACCCGAGTTGGTCAGGTTAGCGCCGAACAGGTTCGGTTCAACCTAGAGTCGGCACCAATGACAGCTACTGAACCGGACATTCCGGCCAGGGCGGTCTTCTCGGACGGCACTTACCATCCATTAGAGCCGACTTACCATTCGTTGGAGCTGACTTACCATTCGTTGCGATGACTTCCCTGCGGTTTCCCGGTTTTGAATTGGTTTATTCCGGGCAAAATTCCAGGCTAACGGATGGTAAGTCGTCGCTACGGATGGCAAGTGGCCTCTAACGAATGGTAAGTGCCGCTCCGGCCCAGGCTTAAGCAGGCCAGCCATGTCGTGCGCTTTCTGAAGGTAATCAGGCCGAGGGTGACTCCTGCGGCGGCCAGGTACGGAGCGCCGGATCGATGGGGCTCGTCAGAGCGACATCATTGCCATCGGGATCGGCCACAATCGCGTATCGGCCACCCCAGAAAGCGTCGTACGGTGGTTGGCGGCCGGTGCATCCGGCCGCAGTCAGTTCGGCGTACCGGTCGTCGACCGCCTGCCGGGTCGGGAACGAGAATCCGATGATGGCCTTGACGCTGGCCGGATCGGAGCGATAGCCGGCGTGCCAGATCCGCGCGGACGCGGCGGTGTCGAGTTCCAGGGACACGCCGCCGGGCAGGGCGAGCTCAGCGTGGTCGCCGGGATCTTCTCCGTTCGGCCCGGCGGTGTAGTCAGGCGTGGCGACCCCGAGCCGACGATAGAAGTCGAGGCTGGCCGCCACGTCCGAGACGACGAGATTGAGCTGGGTAAAGGCGGGCGAGGTGTTTTCAGGCGGGCTGCTTTCAGGCGGGCTGTCGCTCATGGCAGGCAGTCTGCCAAATCCGCCCTGCCTGCCCGACCCGCTCGGAAAAAGGAGTTACATCGCCTTCATCAGGCCGACCGCATTACCGGCCGGGTCACTGAAGAACGCGATCGTCGGCCCGTCGGGCACGTCCATTGGCGGCATGATCGTCTGGCCACCAAGCTCGGCCACCTTGGCCAGCGCCGCGTCGAGGTCTTGGACCGAGATGTAGAAGGTGGCGTGCGCGCCACCAGTCGGGTTGGGTCCGACTCCGCCGGCGATCCCGCCCTCTCCGGCCGTGACCATTCCGTAGTTCATCGAGTTGCCGGCATCGATCTGCCAGTCAAAAGCCTTCGAGTAGAAGCTCTGCAGCACGTTGGCGTCCGGTCCGGTTACCTCGAACCATGCCACTGGATTTGCCATGGTGATCTCCTAAGGAAATTGGCTTGATAGGCCCGCGTGAGCGGGGCGGCAACCTTAACGGCTCGTCGCGCGCGGCCGGGTTGACAGCGCCTGAACGGCCAGTTCTACCGCTGCGGACAGTCCTGAAATCTCGCCAGGCCCGCCGCCCGGCTGCCCGCCGCCCGGCTGCCCGCCAACTTCGGCCGTGACCGCGCGCCGGGCGGCGTCAACCGGCTCGCTCAACGTGACCGGTCCCGGCCGACGACCGGCGGCCCGGATCGTGGCGGCCGCATCAAGCAGCCTCTTGCTGGTGATTGCCAGCTCTTCGCTTGATTCCCCCGTCCCGCCAACCCCATGCACGCCATGCAGGCACACCAGCGCCGCCGTCTCCAGGCAGGTCGCCATCGGGAACGAGAACGTGAGCGCCTTCGCCGCCAGTATCGCGTCCAGCGCCTTGGCGGCAGCGGCCCGATCGTCTCCCCGGCCGAGCAGCGCCCGGGCGAGCACGCACCGGATCAGCGGCAACTCCCGCTCGATGCCAAGGTCGGTCGCTTCGGTGTCGGCGACCTCGCCGAGCTCGATCGCGGCGTCGAAATCGAGATCGGCGAGCGCGATCCCGGCCGCGACCGACAGCAGCACGACCCGCGCGATCCGACGTGAGTCGGCGAGCAGCGGCATCGCCTCGGCCACGTACTCGCGGGCTTGGTCAAGCTCACCGACCTGCCAGCACACCGTCGCCGCAGTCGGCAGGGTGGCGGCCAGCTGCTGCGGCGTGCCGGCCCGCCGGCACAGTTCGATCGCCTCGGCGGCGTAGTCCGCCGCCTGGGCATCGGCCCGTTCCCCGAGCACGCAGCCCATCCCGATCGCCGCGCCTACTTGCAGGTCGACGCCGAACGGCCGGGCGGCCTCGATCGCCCGGCGGACGAAGTCGAGCGCTTCATCACCGCGATCCAGGTCATCGGCCAAGCCGGCGAGGTAGATCAGCGCCCGGGTCGCGTACTCGTCGGTGCGGCCGCCAAGTAGCTGAACGGCCAGCTCAAGCTCGCGAACAGCGGCCGCCGTGTCCCCCGACCAGTAGCTGAGGTACCCGAGCGCATACGCGGCGTGCGCCTGCCCCCAAGGCCCGACGCCGACCCCGGTCCCCGCATCGGCCCCCGGCCCAGGCCCAGGCCCAGATTCGGGCTCGGCCGAGACGCTGGCCAGCAGCCGGGAGAGCCAGAACCTGCCCTCGGCGACGTTGGTCGCGGCCCAGTACCGGTGCAGCCGGAACGCCAGCCCTAGCCCGGTGTCCGCGGCCAGCCGGCCGTCGATGGCCGCCGCCAGCAGCGACCTGATCTGCGGCAGCACCTCGGCGATCGCCTCGAGGTACGGCTCGGGCGGAGCGCTCGGGATGGCAGGGACCGTCGCGAGCACGACCGAGGCGAGCGCGTCCAGCATCGGACCGGACTCGCCCGCGTCGTCAAGCAGTTCCCTCGCCAGCCGGTGCAAGCCGTCATCCTGGTGGTAGCGCCAGCGCGGTCCTGACCGATCTATGGCCAGCAGCCCGCGCGAGGTCAGCTCCCGCAGAATCCGCACGATCCGCACCGGCGGGATCGCCTCGTTGGCGACGACGTCCCGCACCAGCGGCAGGGTGACCTGCCCGTCGAGCACGCCGAACCGCCTGAATATCGTCGCCTCATCAGCGTCCAGCAAGGCGTAGCTGCTCATTGCTACCCCGCGCAGCCAGTCCTGGCCGCCGGCGACCAGCTCGGGCAGGTGATCGAGCAAGTCGGGGACGGACATCGCGGCCAGCTGAGCCGCCGCCAGTTCAAGCGCCAGCGGCAGGCCACCGCACCGGCGGCACAGCTCGGCCACGAACGGCACTGTGCTCTCATCGATAACGAGCTGGCCACCCCCGGCCCGCACCCGGTCGGCGAGCAACAGCACCTGGGTGCTGCTCGCCAGCTCGGCGGTCAAGTGTCCGGGCGGCCAGGTCATCCGGCTAGGTACCGGCAGCGGCTCGACCTCGATCACGGTCTCGGCCTCGACGTTCAGCGCGACCCGGCTGGTCACCAGCACGGAGAGCATCGGGCACGACCCGAGCAGGCTGGCCGCCAGCGACGCGGTGCCGTCCACGACGGCCTCGCAGCCATCGATCACCAGCAGCGCCCGGCCCAGCGGGGCGAAATGACCAGCTACCAGCATCGCCGGATTCTCCGTGCCAACCGGGAGGCCGAGCTCCATCGCGACCGTGGAGGCGACTAGCTCATCCTGCGACACCGACCCAAGCGACACCCACGACCGGCCGCCCCCGGCGAACGCGTCGAGCCCGACCGCCAGCGCGACCTGGAGGGCGAGCCTGGACTTACCTACGCCGCCCGGGCCGGCCACGGTCACCAGCCCAGGCTGGCCGATCGCGGCGGCCAGGGCCGCCACCTCGGATTCGCGCCCGAAGAACGCGGTGGCCGGCTGCGGCAGCCGCGCCGATCCGGCCGCTTCGCCGGCCCCGATCGCGGCCAGGTACACCTGGACGGTCTCCGGCGCCGGGTCGACGCCAAGCTGGTCGGCGAGCACAGCCCGGCAGGCCTCGTAGGCCAGGACCACCCCAGCCCGGTCACCGCCACGCTGCAGCGCCCTGATCAGGATCCGGTGCGACCGCTCGTCCAGCGGGTTCGCCGCGACCGCGCGCCGGCCGGCCTCGGCAGCCAGGTGGTGATCACCAAGCGCGCCAGCCGACCTGGCGACCAGCTCAAGCGCCTGCAGCGCCACCGCGTCGGCTTGCGCCCGGTAGGGCTCCAGCCAGCCGCCATCCTCGCCGGGCAGCAGCTGATCGGAAGACAGCAAGGTCAGCGGATCGGCGGCCTGCACGGCGGCCTCGTGCCGCCCCTGGTCGGCCAGCCCAGCCGCGCCGCGTAGCGTGGCCGCCGCTTCATGCAGATCGACTTCGACCCCTGGGGCGAGGGCATAACCAAGTGGCGTAGTCAGCACGACTCGCTCGCCCCCGCCGCCGACCGGCGTCAGGCTGGTGCGCAGCGACCGGATCACTCCGCGCAGCGCGGCCGGCCAGGTTGGCGGCTGCTGTTCTGGCCAGATAATCGCGGCCAGCCGCTCGGCCGGGACCGGCCCGGCCGACAGGGCCAGAGCGACCAGGGCAAGGCGGACCCGCCGGCCGCCCAGAGCCCGGCCGCCTATCGTCTTCCCGCCGCTACCAGTGACGGTCACGGTGCCGAAGACGCTCACCAGGACCTCTGCTACGGCCGTGACCTCCGGCGTCACCACCCTCCCCCCGTAACGCGTTCAACGTTGCCCGCGGGGGGACGACCCCCCGCACCCCCCGCGCCTTCGGCAGTTTCAATCCCCGCCATTACACAGACGTTACGCCGCAGCGCTGTACTCCATCCGGGACATGTGCTGAATCAGGCCGAACGCCGACGCCTCGGGCTCTGGCCTCAGACACGGACACCCAACCTGGTAGGAGGACTAATGCCCGTGCTTAGCTCAGCGACACTACGGACCGCCATGATCGCGGCGACGACCGCCGCCATCTTGCCTTTCGCCGCCGCTGGCGCCGCCTTTGCCGCGCCGGCGGCTGGGGCCGACTTGCAATCGACGGCCGGCCTGCAGTCGGCCGTCCAGTCCGGCTCGGCCGGCAAGGCGATCACCCTGGAGAACAACGCCTCGTTCAGCGGTTATGACGCCGCCACCGACGCCTCCGGCCGTAGCTATATCGGCTGGATCGGCGACAACGGCAACGGCAAGGAGCGCCAGGTCCACCTGTGCACGCTGCTACCGGGCTCACGGAGCTGCAAGGGCGGCATCCAGACGATCGACGCGATCGGCGACTCCTCCGCTCACGACCTGCACGTATTCACGACTCCGGGCGGCAAGGTGACGCTGGTTTGGGCTCACGACACGGACGCCTCAGAGAGCGGCCCGCAGGCCAGCGAGATCGCGGCCGCCACCTCACAGGCCGGCGGCCCGCTGTCGGCGGCCGCCGACCAGGCCACGTCCCCCAGCTTCGGCACCATGCTCGACGCCGGGATGGCGCCGAACGGCCAGATCTGGGTCCTGTCCGAGAAGTCGGTGGCCAGCGGCCTTCAGGTAAGGCCGGGCCTGAACAACCCGTTCGTCAACCTGAAGACTCCGTATGGGGTCGGCGCCGCCAGGGTGCAGTTCAACCATGGCACCCCGGTGATCGTGATCCAGAAGGCGGGCGCGATCTCGGCTCCGGTCGCCTACACGAGCGTCCGCAACGGAAAGTTCGCTGCCTTCCACTTCCTCAAGCACACCTGGACCGCCGCCTCCAACATCGGCCTGGTGGGCACTTCGTCCGGCGTCCGCCTGGACACCAGCGTCGCGAACGCCACCTACCGCCCGGAGGTCTGGAGCTGGACCGGCAACGGCTTCGGATCTCCGACGCAGACCGGCGTCGTCCACAACAACTGCACGCCGTCCGGCCATGACCTCGTGACCGACGCCAGCGGCCGGGTCGCCGACATCACCAACGAGTGCGGGTTCGTTGTCGTCGCCAATGCGCCCGGCACCAGGAAGGCCGCGACCTTCAGCTTCCCCGAGCACGGCACCGCGGCCGGTGGCGACTACCAGATCACCACCACCCCGCGCGGAACGGGCTGGGCCGTCTGGAGCATCGAGTCGAAAGCCGGCGACAAGCTGCTCGCCACCCCGATCATGCTGCCCGGCGAGGAAGTCACCGCGACCAAGACCGTCAAGGGCAACCGGGTCACCGTCACCGGACCGGCCTCATGCCTGCCCGCGACCGACATCAAGGTCGGCGTCCAGGGCAAGCCGGCCAGGAACTGGCACGTGACGGCCAGCACCCTGCGCCTCGGCACCAAGATCCTGCACTCCAACACGCTCAACGGCGCCAGCCTCAAGCCAGGCGCGACCTACACCCTCAGCGGCACCGTCAAGTTCGCCAACGGCGGCTCCCACGCCACCGTCACCGCGCAGCTCAAGTTCCGGTCCTGCCCGAACTAGCCACCCGAATCCTGGACTGAAAGGAATTACCCCATGCCCAAGTCAGCATCGCTGCGGATCATCACCACCGCGGTGGCCGCAGCGGCGGCAATCCTGCCGCTCAGCGCGGCCGGCCAAGCGCTCGCCGCGCCGGCCGCCAGGCCCGCGCATCCGGCCGCCGCACCCGGCCCCGATGGCGCCACGATCACGCTGGACCACGGCGTCGAACTCAACGACGGCTACGACGCCGCCACCGACGCATCCGGCCGCACCTACATCGGCTGGATCTCCGCCAAGATCGGCGGCAGCGCCGGCCGCCAGGTTCACCTGTGCACGCTGCCGCCGGGCGCGAGGAGCTGCAAGGGCGGCGTCCGGACGATCACCTTCGCCGACGGAACCATCGCCTCGTCAGCCGACGCGCTCCATGTGTTCACGACTCCCGGCGGCAAGGTGACGCTGATCTGGATGCACACCACGGTCGCGTCCGAGAACGGGCCGCAGGGCGACGAGATCGAGACCGCCACGTCCCAGGCCGGCGGACCGCTGTCGGCGGCCGCCGACCAGGCCACCGGGCCGAGCTTCGGCACCATGCTCGACGCCGCGATGGCTCCGAACGGCCAGATCTGGGTCCTGTCGGAGGAGTCCGTGCTCACCGGCATGCAGGTGCGGCCCGGCCTCGGCAACCCGTTCGTCAACCTGAAGACCCCGTACGGCGTCGGCCCGGCCCGGATCCGCTTCGACCACGGCACCCCGGTGATCGTGATCCAGAAAGACGGCGCGGTCACGGCCCCGGTCGCCTACACGAGCTTCCGTAGCGGAAAGTTCGCCGCCTTCCATTTCGTGAAGCACACCTGGACGGGCGCCTCCGACCTTGGCCTGGTCGGCAGCTCCTCCGGGATCCGCCTGGTCACCAGCGTAGGCAACGCCGACTATTTCCCTGAGACCTGGAGCTGGACCGGCAACGGCTTCGGCCACCAAGTGGTCAACGGCGACGAAGGCAATTGCGCGCCCGGCGGCCACGACCTCGTGAGCGACGCCAGCGGCCGGGTCGCCGACATCACCAACGAGTGCGGGTTCGTGGTCATCGCGAACATGGCCGACACCAGGCACGCCTCGCTCGCCAAGTTCCCCGAGCACGCAACGGATGCCGGCGGCGACTACCAGATCACCACCACCCGGCGCGGCAAGGGCTGGGCCGTCTGGTCGATCCAGACGCCGGCGTCCGGCGACAAGCTGTTCGCCACCCCGATCCTGCTGCCGGGCACCGAGGTCACCGCTTCCAAGACCGCCAGGGGCAACCGGGTCACCGTCACCGGTCCGGCCTCCTGCCTCCCGCCAGTCGACGTCAAGGTCGGCGTTCATGGCAAGCCCGCCAAAAACTGGCACGTAACCGCCAGCACGCTGCGCCTTGGCCACAAGGTCCTGCACTCCACGACGCTCAACGGCGGCGCCCTCAAGCCGGGCGGGACGTACACGCTCAGCGGCACGGTCAAGTTCGCCAACGGAGGCTCCCACGCCATCGTCACCGCGCAGCTCAAGTTCCGGTCCTGCCCGAACTAGCCGTAGAACCTTACGGAGGGGAAAGTTTCTCATGCGCAGTTCAGCAAGGCTGCGGCTCATCACCGCAGCAACCGCGGCGGCGGCAGTGATCCTGCCGCTCGCCGCGGCGGGCCAGGCGCTCGCCGCGCCGGCCGCCAGGACCGTACATCCGGGCGACGGACCGGGCCGGACCGGCGGCAACCTCACCCTGGACAACAACGCCGAGTTCAGCGGCTACGACGCCGCCATCGACCCGTCAGGCAACACCTACATCGGCTGGATCTCCGACAAGGGCAAAGGCCGCAAGGTGCACCTGTGCACGATCCCGATCAACGCCACGAAATGCATGGGCGGCGTCCAGACCATCGACTCGCTCGGTGACTCCTCCGCCGAGGGACTGAAGGTCCTGGTCAGCTCGGCCGCCGAGGTGACGCTGGTCTGGTTCCACGACACGACCGCATCGGAAATGGGCCCGCAGGGCGGCGAGATCGCGACCGCGACCTCGGACGCCGGCGGCCCGCTGAACGGCCCGTTCGACATGGCCAGCGCGCCGAGCTTCGGCTCGCTGCTCGACGCCAGGCTGGGCCCGGGCAACGCGGTCTGGACCGTGGCCGCTCCCCGGGCGGGCAAGTCAGGAATCCAGGTGCACAACGACATAGCGACGCCGGGGAACCTGGTGACCGTGCTCAAGACGCCGTACCAGGCCCAGGACGCCCTGCTCCGCTTCCACGGCAACGACGCCGTGATCGCGATCCAGAAGGACGGAGCGATCACCCAGCCGGTTGCCTACGCCTCCAACCGGGGCGGCAAGTGGACGGCGTTCCGCAAGCTGGCGAAGACCTGGACCTCGGACTCGATCCTCGGCCTGGTCGGCTCCTCGTCCGGAATCAGGCTGGTCACGTCCGAGAACAACGCCGACTATCACCCGGTCTCGTGGAGCTGGACCGGGAACACCTTCGCCCACCCGACCCTGACCGGCGATCTCAACCACTGCTCGCCGAACAGCCACGATCTGGTCTCCGACGACAGCGGCCGGGTGGCCGACGTGTCCCGCGAATGCGACGACATCGCGATCGCCAACCTGACCGACACCAGGCACGCCGCCGTCGTCAGGTTCCCCGGCGGCGGCACCTTCGCCGGCGGCGACCCGCAACTCACCACGACGCCGCGAGGCCAGGGCCGGGTGGTCTGGTCCATCGAGTCCAAGAAAGGCAACAAGCTGCTCACCGCCTCGATCTTGCTGCCCGGCCGCGACGTGACCGCGACCAGCGCCGGCAAGGGCAACCGGGTCACGGTCACCGGCCCGGCCTCGTGCCTGCCCGCGGTCCTCATCAAGGTCGGCGTCAAGGGCAGCCCGGCTAAGAACTGGCACGTGGTATCGAGCACCCTGCGGCTCAACACCTCGGTCCTGACCACCACGATGCTGCCCGGGGCGCTCCTGAGCCCGGGCGGCAAGTACACGCTCAGCGGCACGGTCAAGTTCGCTGACGGCGGCGCACACACCACGGTCACCGCCCAGCTGAAGTTCCGATCCTGCCCGACCGGCGCAGGCTGACCGGAAACGCCCGCGACATCAGGCCAGGTAAACCTGGCTGTGCTGGCCTGATGTCGCCGGGCGTCTTTATGATGGAGTGGCGGGCCAGCCCCCCAAGCCTGCTGTAACACTCGCAGCGGTAACAATGACGGGGCAGGTGAACAGCACAATGGCACGGCATTCAGCCAGCGCAAAGCTTTCTTCAACCAAAAAGATTAACTTCGATCAGCTTGAACGCTTTGCGGACGTTGAATCAGGTCCGCACCCTGACCGCAGGCGGTTCCTGTCGGCCGGAGCCGCCGCTGGGGCCGGTGCCCTGCTCGTACCAGCCCTTTCTGGCCGGACTGCGGTCCCGGCCGCCCGCAGCGCCGGCCCCACCAGCGCGGACTGGGCGGCGCTTAGAGCCAAGCTGTCTACTCACGCTCTCAGCCGGCCAGGCAACTCGTCCTACCCGCTGGCGCACCAGCTCTTCGACCCGCGCTTCGACAGCCTGCGTCCGTCCGGCATCGCCTATTGCGGCAATGCGACCGATGTCGGCACCTGCATCTCGTTCGTCAAGAAGTTCAAGATGCGGTTCCGGGTCAGGTCAGGCGGCCACAGCTACGCGGGCTGGTCGAGCCTGGACAATGGCCTGGTCATCGACGTGAGCCGGATCAATCACTTCCAGGTCGGGAACGGCACCGTAACGGTCGGCGCCGGCATCGACCTCATCCACTTCTACGAGCAACTAGCCGCCCGCGGCCTCGCCGTACCCGGCGGCTCCTGCCCCACCGTCGGCCTGGCCGGCCTCGCTCTCGGCGGCGGCATCGGCGTGCTCGGCCGCCAGCTCGGGCTCACCTGTGACGTGATCGAGTCGGTGCAGATCGTCACCGCCGACGGCAGCGTGCTCAACTGCAACTCCAAGATCCATACCGACCTGCTGTGGGCCTGCAAGGGCGGCGGCGGCGGCAACTTCGGCGTCGTGACCTCCTTCACGATGCGGACGACCAAGCTGAGTTCGCTGGTGCTGTTCTTCCTGCAGTGGCCGTGGTCGAAGGCCAGCCGGGTGATCAGCGCCTGGCAGTCCTGGGCCCCGCACGGACCAAGCGAGCTGTGGGCGAACATGCACCTGAGCTGCGGGTTCGGCGGGTCGCCGCAGGTCACGGCCGGCGGCACCTGGCTCGGCAGCGTCGCGGGCGCCAACCGGGTGATCCGTTCGCTGATCAACCGGGTCGGCTCCTCGCCTTCCTTTGTGTCGGCGAACGAGCACTCCTTCCTCAGCGCGATGCTGGTCGAGGCGGGCTGCTCGAACCTCACGGTGCCGCAATGCAACACCAAGCCGAGCGGCGTGCTGCCGAGGGTCCCGTCCTTCGCCAAGTCGGACTTCTTCTCCGACCGGCTCTCAGCGTCCGGAATCCGGGCCGCGATCGAGGCGACCGAACTGGCCAGCAGCGTGCACAACGGCCCGGCCGGCGGCGGCGGGGCGATCGCGTTCGACGCACTGGGTGGCGCGATCAACCGAGTTCACCCGTCAGCAACCGCGTTCGTGCACCGCGACGCCTTGTTCGACATCCAGTACTCGACCTCGTGGACCGCCCCCGGCTCCAAGAGCGGCCAGGCCGCCGCCCACGCCTGGCTCCGCTCCGCCTACGCCGACCTGCACCCGCACGCCAACGGTCAGGCCTACCAGAACTACATCGACCCTAACCTGACGAACTGGCGCCAGGCCTACTACGGCTCGAACTACCCCCGCCTAGCCCGCATCAAGAAGCGCTACGACCCCACCAACTTCTTCAACTTCCCCCAATCCATCACCGCCTAGCGCCACTACGAAGTCCGAGGTCCGCTCACATCCTGGGCGGGCCTCGGTCGGCTCGCATCCGCGCCACCACTACGGGCTTGGGCGGGCTCGAGTCGCCTGCGCCCGGCGCCGCTACCGCCTTCGGCAGCGAGGAGACCAGGCGCTAGCCGTCATGCCGGCGCGCCGGGCCGTTTCCGTCCAGCGCCACCTGGCAGCTAGCGCTGGATCAACCACTGGCGCCACATAGTTGACCCCTGGCCCCGGGCCGGACGACATTGTTGACCCGCGCGCGCACCTCCTGCAACGCGTGCGGGCCGACAATGCTGTAGACCTCGCGCGCTCACGACATTGCTGACCCGTGCACGTCGTAGCCCCTCGGCCCGGCGACATTGTTGACCCGCCCGCGCACCTACTGCAACGCCAACGGGCCGACAATGCTGTAGACCTCGCGGGGGTCACAGCATTGCTGACCCGGGGACGCTGTTGGCCGCGGGTCGGTGTCGTAGGCGGATGCGAGCATGACGGGCATGACAGCAAACCCAGAGGCTGATCGCGCGGTCGGCGCGGTCTTACGCAAGCAGGGCGGGCTCATCACAAGGCGGCAGGCAGTGGCGGCTGGATGGACTGCGGGGGCGTTGCGGCACCGGACTCGCTCCGGCGGGCCGTGGCGCTTAGTGCTTCCCGGCATCTACCTCAGCACCAACGGCCCGCTAGCGGGTGGCCAGCGTGAGATCGCAGCAGCGTTGTATGCCGGACCTGACTGCGTGCTCACCGGCCTGGCCGCCTTGCAGCATCAGGGTGTGCGCGTGCCGTCGACGGACCTGATCGATGTGCTGATCCCGGCCTCGATGAAGCGGCAGAGCCTGAGTTTCGTCCGAGTACATCGAACGATCCGAATGCCGGATCAGTCGTTCGTCCTCGACGGCGTCCGCTGGGCACTCGCAGCTCGCGCCGTCGCCGACACCGCCCGCGGCGAATTTGATGTGCGCGAAGTGCGCGCGGTCGTGGCGAGTGCGGTCCAGGGCGGCAAGTGCACGATCAAGCAACTGGCCGAAGAGATGCGGGCCGGGTCTAAGCGCGAGTCCAGCAGGTTCCGTGAAGTGCTTGAAGAGGTGGCGGATGGGGTTCGGTCGGCGGCTGAGGGGGATTTGCGGTTGCTAATCAAGAAGGGTGGGTTGCCTGAGCCCTTGTATAACCCTGACTTGTATGTGGGGGCCAGGTTTCTTGGGCGGCCGGATGTGTGGTGGCGGGATGCCTGGGTGGCAGCGGAGGTTGATTCACGGGAGTGGCACTACTCGCCTGAGCAATGGGCCAGGACGCTTGCGCGGCACAGCCGGATGAGCGCGCACGGGATCACGGTGATGCATTTCACGCCCAAGCAGGTCAGGACGGAACCCCGGCGGATCGTCGCGGAGTTGAGGCTGGCTGTCGAGGAAGGTCGTAAGCGGCCACCGCTGGAGATCCGCACGGTTCCTCGCCAGCAGTAAGCCGTCGCGCTATCGGCGCTGGCGTAGCAGACAGCGGCAGCGCGGTACACGGACGGCCCTGCGCATACCGCGCTGCGCGATAACTAGAACCTGTTCTAGTATTGGCGGCGGAGGGTGCGATGGGTGGCGAGGAGCTTGTCTTTGATGTCGTCGTGTGCGGGAGCGGCGCGGCTGGGATGACGGCGGCCCTGACGGCGGCGCGGAACGGGCTCAGTGCGGTGGTGATCGAGAAGACGGACCGGTTCGGCGGGTCGACCGCACGGTCCGGTGGCGGGGTGTGGATTCCCGGCAACTCGGTGCTGAAGCGAGCCGGGGTTAAAGACTCGCCGGAGCAGGCGAGCGCCTATCTCGCGCACGTGGCTGGGGAGGGCGTTGAGCCGGCCAGGCAGCAGGCGCTGCTGGCTCATGGGCCGGCGATGCTGGATATGTTGCGTTCGGCGTCACCGGTTGAGTTCGCCTGGATTCCCGGTTACGCCGACTACTACCCGGAGGCCGAGGGTGGCATGGCGGGCGGGCGGACGATCGAGCCGGTGCCCTTCGACGGGCGGATCCTTGGTGATGACCTGGGTTCGCTGAACCCGCCGTATCTGCCCGCTCCGGCCGATGTATCGATTACGGCGGCCGAGTATCGCTGGCTTAGCCTGGGCACCCGGCATCCGCGCGCCCTGCTGGCCGCCGCTGCGGTCGCTAACCGGACGGCTCAGACGAAGTTGTTTCGCCGTCGGACGCTCAGCCTTGGGCAGGCGCTGGCGGCCGGGATGCGGGCCGGGCTGAGCCGGGCCGGGGTGCCGGTCTGGCTTGAGACGCCGCTGACCGGGCTGGTGATTGCGGACGGGCGAGTGACTGGCGTCGAGGCAACCAGGGACGGGCAGCCGGTCGTGATCAAGGCCCGGCGGGGCGTGCTGATCGCGACGGGCGGGTTCGAGCGGAACGCGCAGATGCGGGCCGAGTACCAGCGGCAGCCGATCGGTACCGAGTGGACCGTGGGTTCCCCGGGCAACACCGGCGATGGGATCGTGGTCGGGCAGGAAGCCGGGGCGGGGCTTGACCTGATGGATGACGCCTGGTGGGGGCCGTCGATTCCGCTGACCGGCGGGCCCTACTTCTGCCTGGCCGAGCGGTCGCTGCCGGGCAGCATCATCGTCAATGGAGTCGGCCAGCGGTTCTCGAATGAGGCCGCGCCGTACGTTGACGCGGTGCATGCGATGTACGACCGGCACAGTGCCGACAAGCCGCATATTCCGGCCTGGATGATCACCGACCAGCGGTACCGCAACAACTACGTGTTCGCCGGCCTGCCACCGCGCAAATCGTTGCCGCGACGGTGGTTCGCGGCGGGGGTGGTGTTCAAGGCCGGGACGCTGGCCGAACTGGCAGAGCAGATCAAGCTGCCGGCGGACGGGCTGGCCGAGACCGTGCAGCGATTCAACGGGTTCGCCAAGTCCGGCAAGGATGAGGACTTCGGGCGGGGCGATTCGGCCTACGACCGTTACTACGGCGACCCGAGGTGCCGGCCGAATCCGAACCTGGCGCCGCTGGACCTGGCGCCGTTCTACGCGATCAAGATCGTGCCGGGCGACCTGGGCACCAAGGGCGGGTTGCAGACCGACGAGCGGGCCCGGGTGCTGCGGCAGGATGGCAGCCCGATCGCCGGGCTGTACGCGGCCGGGAATGCCAGCGCAGCGGTGATGGGGCACAGCTATGCGGGCGCCGGCGCGACGATCGGGCCAGCGATGACGTTCGGCTACATTGCCGCGCTCGACATGGCGGACGAACTGCCCTAGGAATTAGGGCGGGAAGAGTGCCGACAAGGACCGTCTAGCGGTAATAGCCAGGCTCTAAGGCCGGCAACGTGGTCACTCTTCCCGCCGGTATAAGCCTGGCACGCACCGGCCAGCCGGCGCAAGGGATCTGGGGGTCTGGGCGGCGGCCGGCGGGGCTAGGAGGGTCGGGGGTCGGGGGCATGACACGCGTTACCGGCCGGCGTTGACGGGCCTGAGCGCGGTGGTGGGGCGTTAGGCGGCG
>DASYAT010000298.1:0-30886 GCA_036501205.1 Streptosporangiaceae bacterium
TGTTGCCCAGCGGGCGAAGCCCGCAGTTTCAGGGAAAGATCTGTGGCCGCTCCGGGCGAGCGCGGCGAGAGGACCGCTTGCCGCGAGCCGGACGCGCGGCGCAAGCTGACCGGGACCGGGAAGGGATCACCAGCAGCTCAGTGCCGCCCCCGGCCAACCCGGCGCGACCGGGAACCGCCAGGAAGAACGCCCTCATTCTGAATACCGCTAACTGGCGCCGTGGCAAGATCGCCGGCCGCCCGGAGCGAGCGCAGCGACAGGCCCGGAAACAGCCAGGCCCGATGACAGGCAGCGAGCACCGATGGCTGCTACCAGGAAACCCACTACGCGACCGTTCAGTACCCCTGGGAGCCGGCGCTGAATTCAAGCGCCGGCCTATCTGCCCGCCAGACCACCGGTGCCGAGCGCAATTCCTGTCGGCCGACCAGGCGCGATCAATTCGTGCTGATGAACCGACAAGCTCACGAAGGTGACCACGCCCGCTGGCGACGAGCCGTGACTGTGAGGTTGGGCCGGTGCTGGGCCGAACGGCGCAGCACCAGCCCAACCCAGGCCGCCCCGGCCTACCTGACAAGTGACGGAAACCGGCCCTGACCAGCCAGAACCCAATCCGGCCTCACCACGCCAGCAAGACCGCACGGCACTGCTAATGCGGTTTGGGTTCGCGCCCATCCGGGGTTCAAATCCCCGAGCCTCCGCTCCCTGACCTGGGCTTCCGTGAAATTGCTGCGGATGCCCAGGTTCTAACCCTAGTGATCATCTTGGCCGTTGCTGCTGACAGGCCTCAGCCCCGTCGGCGAACTACCGCCCTGCTTGAGCGGCAGCCGATAAAGTCTTCCGGTGGCCGGTGCGCCTGCGTGTGACTGGTGACCGGTTATGCGACGATTGCGTCGAACGAATATTCGATCAGCTGGTGCCATGACTGCTTTGCGCGGTGCAGGAGGTTTGACGTGGGCGAGCTGACCTGCTTGGAGATCTGCGCTGGCGCTGGCGGGCAGTCACTTGGCCTGGAGGATGCTGGCTTTCGTCATGTGGCGGCAGTCGAGATTGACAGGGATGCCTGCGAGACCCTGTCGCTGAACCGGCGGTCGTGGCATCCGGTCCAGATGGATCTCCACGACTTCGATGGCAAGCCTTTCCGGGGTACGGATTTGCTGTCAGGCGGCGTCCCGTGTCCTCCGTTCTCTATCGCAGGCAAGCAACTTGGAGCCGACGATGAGCGGGACCTGTTTCCGCAGGCCCTGCGGCTCGTGGAGGAGTGCGAACCCGCTGCGGTCATGCTGGAGAATGTCCGCGGTCTGGCGACCGGGCGTTTTGTTGGTTACCGCGAGCAGGTGGTGGCTCGGCTTGAGGGCATGGGCTACCAGGTCGTGTGGGACGTGCTCAACGCGTGCGAGTTCGGGGTGCCGCAGCTTCGGCCGCGGTTCATCCTGGTTGCTCTTGTTCCGGAGGTTGCCCGGCATTTCCAGTGGCCGAACGCCGAGGGCACGCCACCGACGGTCGGCGAGGCCCTGCACGATCTGATGGCTGCCGACGAGTGGCCGGGTGCGGATGAGTGGGCCAGGAAAGCGAACGGGATCGGGCCGACGCTGGTCGGCGGTTCACGCAAGCACGGCGGACCCGACCTGGGGCCTACTCGGGCGCGTGAGGCTTGGCTCAAGCTCGGAGTGGACGGCAAAGGTCTCGCGGATGCGCCGCCAAGTCGCACTCACCCGGTTGATCACCTGCCCCGGCTGACGGTCCCGATGACGGCTGCGATCCAGGGATTCCCGTCTGACTGGCGGTTCTCCGGTCGCAAGACAGCTTCCTACCGGCAGGTGGGCAACGCGTTCCCGCCCCCGGTCGCACACGCGGTAGGCGGAAGCATTCGCGAGGCGATACAGGCCTCTCGCGCAACGCCGGCTGTCACTCGGGAGCGTCTTCTGCGGGCGGTCTGATGCCAGTCCGCGATGCCTTGAGGTCGCGGTAGTAGGGGATGGTTCCCTGGCTGATGCAACAGCAGGCGCTCTTTCCAGATGAGCCTGATGCCGAGCTCGACGCCGTCGAGGCAGAGTTGCACCGGCTCGACCCCACCGGCACCCAAGTCGCAACAATACTCAGGGACACGCTCGACCAGCTTTACGACGGCCAGCACACTGGGCGCTGGAGTTACGACCAGCTGCACAAGACCGAGAAAACTCATATGGGGACGCTGGTCGAAATTAATCTCCACCGCGCCTTCGCCTTTGCTGACGGTGACGTCACTGACTACCAGATCGTCGGTGCGGACGTCGATTGCAAATACTCAATGACTTACGGCGGCTGGGAGCTGCCTCCCGAGGCGATCAGCCATATCTGCCTCCTCATCACGGCGGACGATGCCACCAGTTCGTGGACAGCCGGGCTGCTCAGGATCCACGAGAACCACCTGCGCGTCCGAGCCAACAGGGACGCCAAACGCCAGCTGACAGCCGCCAGCAGAGCCAGGATCCGGCCGCTATGGCCCGGGCACAGAAAACTGATCCAGAATCTCTTCCTGCACCTTGACCCTGAAACGCGCGAGCGCATCTTCGGGGCCACGGCACGGCACGGCGCCTCGCACGGCCAGGCACGGACGAACGAGCTCTTCCGCTCGGTTCAGCGCAGGATCATCCGGAGAGCCGAGCTCGCCACCGTCGCGCAGCAAGACGACTTCATGAAACGTGCGCGAGGCAACGGAGGAGCCAGAACCCAGCTACAGCCCGAGGGGATCGTCGTGCTCGGCCACCAGGACAACGATCCCCGGGTCGCCGCAGCCTTGAACCTCCCCGTCCCCCAGAAAGGAGAATTCGTCTCCGCCAGAGTCACGCCAGCAGTCGAAGAGCGGGGCGATGCCGTCGCCGTCATAGATGGTCAGCCCTGGGCCGTCGCCCACCCGAATGATCCAGTTACCGCTGCTCCCGTTGTACCCAGACGTTAGCGATGCGGTTTCCCTGCACCTTCCGAGCCTCCCGCCGGAGCCGTCACCACCGGCCGGAGCCTCTCCGGAGCAATTCATCTTGACTCGGATCATCTGAGTTCATACGATCTTCGCTATGACGCCTCTTCCAATGCCCCGCCTTTGGTCGGGGCCACTCCCTGATGCAGTACCTCCGTCAGACATGGCCATCTACCAACTGCCCACCGGCACCTACGTGACCCGGGCGGTCTTCGCCTACAAGGGCGGCTCTTTCCGCGACAAGCGTGACTTCGCCGCCACGGCCGTCCTGCTCCGGCACCCGAAGGGCGATCTCCTGATCGATGCAGGCTTCGGCTCCAGCGTGGCAGCGCACATTCATGAACAGCCCTGGTACGCGCGCTCGCCATACAAAGAAAGCAGCACTGCCCGCGAGCAACTCGACGCCAGCGGATACGACCTCAGCACGCTGAGCGGCGTGCTCCTGACCCACGCCCACTGGGATCACGTAAGCGGCATCGGCGACCTTCCGGTTCCCATCTGGATCAATGAGGGTGAGCTGCAGTACGCGACCACAGAACGTGACGGCAAGGTCTTCCGTGACGTGTCCGCTGGTCACGAGATCCATAAATACGGCTTCGACGGCCCGGCATATCTGGGATTTCCGTCCAGCTTCGACGTCTACGGCGACGGCTCGGTAGTCGTCGTTCCCGCCGGGGGGCACACGACCGGCTCGGTGATCGTCTTCGCCAGCCTGCCCACAGGCAAGCGGTACGCCTTCATCGGAGACCTGACCTGGCAGCTCGAGGGTATCCGGCGGCGGGCTGAACGGCCTCTTCTGATGCGGAAGGCTGCCGACGTCGATCCCGAGCAGGTGCGGGAGAACCTGCGTCGCGTTATTTCCATCGCGGACCTGATGCAAATCGTGCCGTCCCACGACGTCGCCGCCTTCGATGGGATTCCGCACCTGATTCCGGTCTCGGCCCTTGATGCCGTGAAGCAAGCTCACTAACAGGTCAACCTGGGTCGGCGGCCGATTCCAGCTCGAGCCGCAGAACTCGCCGGGAACTATCAGCAAAAGGACAGGAAGAGTACGGTCGCGGTATGCAGAGCCGAGCATTTTCAGCCGACGTTGCCCCGGGCTGGACCGAGGCTGAGGCAGCGCGTGCACAGCCTTCCGTTGACTCCGAAATTACCTGGCTTCTGCATCGGGCGGCGCAGCGCTTGCGCAGCGTGACCGGCGAGCAAGCGGAAAGGCACGGAATTCAGCTTCGCGACTACATCGTGCTCAGCGCACTTGCCATGAGCTCGGATCTGACCCAGGTCGAATTGGGGAAACTGCTCGGCCTCGATAAGACCACGCTGATGAGCCAACTGGACCGGCTTGAGCGGATGGGCCTCGTAGTGCGCCGCACCGACCCGCAAGACCGCCGCAGGAGAATCCCCGCGATAACCGAGAACGGACAAGCAGTGCGCGAGAAGGTCGCAGCGGCCTGCACGGAGGTCGAGACTGCGACGCTTGACGGATTCGACCCGGAGCATGTGCGAACATTTCGCCGCATGCTCTTCGAGATCATCGGAGACAGCGAAGACCGAGGATCATGCCTGTAGAGAGAATTGCCCGTAGACAGGCAATATGGGCGCGTGCAGAATCCGGTCAACCTCGCCGAGCACGGCCAGCGCACCCTCTAGGAGGGTCACGGGACCGTATCTATACTGCTTATGCGGATGGTTCGCATCTGGTCGACAGCCAGGAGCGTCGTAAGAGGGAACCCGGTGTGAGTCCGGGACTGCCCCGCAGCGGTGAACGGGAACGACCGCCGTCATCAAGCACTGGACCAGCATGGTCTGGGAAGCGACGGCCAGTAGGTGACGCCGGCCAGGCGTCGTGCCCGTGAGTCCGAAGACCTGCCACCGCCCGCGCGCCAGCCGGCGCGCGGTGGTCCATGGCCTCTAGGGCGGGCTCAGGACGCGGCTGCCGTCTGGCGTCGCACTGTCGTCCTCGTGGCCATGGCTGATGGCTGGGCGAGGAGACATGGCCATGAAATCAACGGTGCTCGGGTACCCGCGGATCGGCGCGGCGCGTGAGCTGAAGAAGGCCACCGAGGCATTCTGGGCAGGCCAGGCCAGCGCCGCTGAACTAGACGAAACCGCAGCCGGGCTGCGGCGGCAGACCTGGGAGACCCTGCGCGACGCCGGGCTGACCGACATCCCGTCGAACACCTTCTCCCTGTACGACCACGTGCTGGATACGGCCGTGATGCTCGGCGCGGTGCCGGACCGTTTCGCCGGGCTGACCGACCTGGACGCTTACTTCGCGATGGCCCGCGGCGCGGACCGGATCGCGCCGCTTGAGCTGACCAAATGGTTCGACACCAACTATCACTACCTGGTGCCCGAACTCGGACCCGGCACGGATCTGCGGCTGGCCGGCGAAAAGCCGGTGGCTGAGTACTCCGAGGCCAGGGCGCTCGGAATCGAGACGCGGCCGGTGCTGCTCGGGCCGCTTTCCTTCCTGCTGCTGTCCAAGTCGGCCGATCTTGATTTCTGCCCGCTGATCCTGCTCGACCCGCTCCTGGATGCTTACATCAGGCTTCTGGCCGACCTCTATGCGGCCGGCGCCGAGTGGGTCCAGCTGGACGAGCCTGTGCTCGCCGGCGACCGGTCGGCCGAGGAACTTGAGGCGCTGCGGCACGCCTATCACCGGCTCGGGTCGGCGAGCCGGCGGCCCGCCATGATGGTGAGCACCTACTTCGGGGAGATCGGCCACGCTCTGCCAGTGCTAGCCGGAAGCCGGGTAGAGGCGGTCGGCCTGGACTTCGTCGCCGGGCCGGGCAACCGGGAAGCCCTCGCATCGATCGGCGGGATCGGCAGGAAGACGCTCGTCGCGGGCGTGGTGGATGGGCGGAACGTATGGCGAGCCGACCTGCCAGCCGCGCTGTCGCTGTGCGTGTCCATGCTCGGCCTGGCCGAGCGGCTGGTAGTGAGCACGTCCTGCTCGCTGCTGCACGTGCCGCTCGACCTGGCCGCGGAGACGGCGCTGCCGGAGCTGACCAAGCGGCTGGCGTTCGCACGGCAGAAGCTCGGCGAGGTGGTCGCGCTCGGCAGCGCTCTGACCGAGGCGACCGGACCGAATCTGGCCCGCCACCCTATCTCTCGGCTGCCCGAACCGACAGTGAACGCCGAGATCAGGGCGCGTCTGGCCGACCTTGGCGACGGTCCGGCGCGTGCTCCCTACCAGGCCCGCAGGCCCCTGCAAGCGGACGGGCTTCCGCCGCTGCCGGTCACCACGATCGGGTCGTTCCCGCAGACCGGCGACATTCGCAAGGCCAGGGCCGACCATAAGGCCGGGCGGATTACCGACGACGCGTATGAGGCCGTCATGCGCGCCGAGATCGACCGTGTGATCGCGCTGCAGGAAGAGATCGGGCTGGACGTGCTGGTGCACGGCGAACCCGAGCGCAACGACATGGTGCAGTACTTCGCCGAGCAACTGGACGGGTTCGCGACCACTGAGCACGGCTGGGTTCAGTCCTACGGCTCCCGGTACGTCCGCCCGCCGATCCTGCACGGCGACGTCAGCCGGCCGGAGCCGATGACTGTCCGCTGGGCGCGGTACGCGCAGTCCAGGACCACACGGCCGGTCAAGGGCATGCTGACCGGCCCGGTCACCATGCTCGCCTGGTCCTTCGTCAGGACCGACCAGCCGCTGGCCGACACCGCCCGGCAGGTCGCGCTAGCCCTGCGGGATGAAGTCGCCGACCTGGAAGCGGCCGGGATCCGGATCGTCCAGGTCGACGAGCCGGCCCTGCGGGAGCTGCTGCCGCTGCGCCGGGCCGACCGCCCCACCTACCTGGACTGGGCGGTACGCGCGTTCCGCCTCGCCACCGGCGGCGCTGCCGACGCCACCCAGATCCACACCCACATGTGCTACTCCGAGTTCGGCGAGATCATCGAGGCCATCGCAGCCCTCGACGCCGACGTCACCAGCGTCGAGGCGGCTCGCTCCCGGATGGAGTTCGTCGCGGACCTGACCGCAGCCGGGTTCGCGCGCGAGATCGGCCCGGGCATCTGGGACATCCACTCCCCGAGAGTTCCGACAGAGCAAGAGATGATCGAGGCCCTGGCGCTGGCGCTGCGGGCGGTGGGACCGGACCGGCTGTGGGTCAACCCGGACTGCGGCCTGAAGACCCGCGGCTATGCCGAGACTGAGCAGGCGCTGCGCCACATGGTCGCCGCCGCCCGCCAGGTCCGCGCGAGCGTCAGCTGATGACGGCCGCAGCGCCCGGGTGCTCTCGGTCCAGGACTACCGGGTGCCGCATCCGGCTGTAGCCGCAGGGGCGTTGACCTGGGATCATGTCAGGCACCGCTCGCTCGGCCGCGCACTAAGGCCGGGATCCGCACGGTCGGCGCGCCGCTGCCGGGAGCGGCACTTACCATTCATTAGCGGTGACTTACCATCCGTTGCGAGCACTTACCCTCCATTACCCCGGTGTTTTGCCGGGAATGCCCCGATTCGGGGCGGGGAAACGGATGGTAAGTGGCGCTAATGAATGGTAAGCGCGGTGCAACGGATGGCAAGTGACTTCCAACGGATGGCAAGTGGCTTCCAGTCCGCGCCCCCATTCCCACTCGATCCGCCTGTGACCGGATAGGGCATATTCGCTGGTTGAGCCGACCGGACTAGCCTGGCCTAACTCAGGGGTGATGCTGCCAGCTGGCACCGATCCGATCTGGATCTTGGTGGCGTTGGGCGGGGGAGGAGTCGCCGGGACCCGGTTCGCCGGTGAGTTCCCAGACGGCCCTCGAGTTAGGGCCGCAATCGCCGGCGCGCCGAGCAGCAGTTTCGCCGGGGGGGGGCAGCCCTCACCGATCTTGCTACTTGCGGAAGATCCAGGCCAGTTCAGGGGCGGGGCGGTCATGGATTGACCCGTCGCGAATTTCCCAGACAGTGACGTTTGCCCGCTCATCGCTCATTACGAACAGGCCGATCGGCATGTCTCCGTCGTCGTCTACCGGGGGCAAGGCGGCGACGCGCGCGACCTGGGCGCGCAGCCAGGGCAGCCCGGACTCCCTGAGGTCACCGCCGTAGAAGACGTACAACTGCCAGTTGAAAGGCCGGTCCGGGAATGACCATCCACCGGAGTAATGATCGTCGCGCGCCGCGTCGATGATCGCCTGGACAGCGTCTCGCTGCTTGTGGTCCACTTCCAGCCAGCCGCGCGCTGACACATACATCCCCATGCAGGGAATCTAGCCGCCGCTAGCGGGCTGGGTTATCCGTGGCCGGAGGGAAGAGGAAGGTCGCCTTGATCACCGGCCGGGCTTGAACAGGAAGCCTGATACGGAGTCGCCGTCGCTTGTCACGTAGCCGGCTACCTCGCCGTGGTCATTGCCGCATTGAGGGTACGTGTCCTTCTTGGCCGGGGCCGCCTGCAGGGTTCGGTAGGTACCGTTGTGCAAGGTGAAGCCACGGGATGGCGCCTTGGCGCTGGTCTGGTAGTCGCCGACGACGAATCCGCTGTGCAGGGAGATGCATTCCACTGAGGTGATCTTGGCTCCCGGTACCGAGATCCGCCGGAATTTGCCATCGTGATCGATGAAGCTGATATGGTCCCCGGCCCGGTCGAAGAAGATTCCGGTCATCGTGCCGTTGTCGGAGATGCCGTCCACGTCTGTGCTGGTATTCTTCGCTCCGGCCAGCCCGGGGAAGCTAATCGAAGTGAACTTGCCGTTTCGCAGCACGAAGCCTCGTTCGACTCGTTTCGGCGTGAAATAACGGCCGACGATGACGCCGGTGTCGTTGATGCCGACGGCGATTGTGCCCTCGCCGATGCCGTGGCCGGCCTGCGGCTCGTCGATCGTGGTGTAGCGGGTGCCGTCGAACACGAACCCATGGGATCGAAGTGAGCCGTACAGGCCCACGATGACGCCTCGGCTGTTAATCGCGGATGGGCAGGTTGATCCCTTCGCCCCGGCCTTCGGATCCGCGAGGACAGTGAATTTCTTGTCCTTCTCGACGAATCCGCGACCTACGCCTTTTCGGTCGTCGCAGCCGATGGTCGTGCCCGAGTCTGAGATTCCCTCGGCCGATACGTTCGTGCCGCCGGGCACTTTGATCGTGATGTAACGGCCGGTCGCGGGCGGCGGACCGCCCAATACAGATGCGCTCGCCGATGGGACGGAAATTGTCAGGAGCGTGAGCGCCAGGGTGGCGGCTCCGGTCATTCTCGTCATCACCATGGGAATCAGCCTAGGCTCTTGCGATAGATCACGAAATCGCAGGTAGTGGCCAGGAGCGGGGCCAGTTGCGGGTACGACTCCTCGATCGCGCCGATCCTCGTTTTCGCGTAGCCGATTCGGCTGTACCAGGTCGCCAGGAACTGTTTCGAGGGATGCGTCCAGTCGCGCGGGACCAGAAGTTCGAGTTGCATGGTGGTGCGGCCGGTCTCGCTGGCCGCGTGCTCGGCGAACCGGACTAGCTCACGGCCGAGGCCGGTGCCGCGATGATCGGGATCGACCGCGAGCATGCCGAATTCGCCGACCTCGTCGGTCAGGAATTGGATGCGGACGCACCCGGCTATCCGGTCGCCGACGCTGGCTATCGCGAACTCACCCTCCCTTACCAGGTCCGTCATCTCGCGGGCACTGGTCCTGGCGGCGCCATCGGCCCAAAGACCGTCCTCCGCCACCGCGTAGACATCGTTGATCAGGTCGGTCAGCCCGGCAACCATCCCCGCATCGTCGGCCGCGGTCGGCAGCAGCCAGGCGATCTCAGCCGTCGCCACGTGACCGCCTGCCGATCAGGCCTTGCCAGGGCTGAAGTGTTTCGCTGTCAGTCTCGCCGTAGCTGGCCAGCAGGAACTGGTCGACGGGGTGAGCCGGCTGCCGCCCTTCGGAGAAGTTGGCTTGCACGACCAGGTCTCCTGCTTGGTAGGCCCAGCATCCCGGCTCTGACCGCAGCGGCTCATAAGCGGGGACGCCGTTCCCGAACTCGGCGTGGCGCAAGGCGATCAGCTTCCGGCAGAAGGCCAGCGTGGAGTCCGGCTCGCTGAGTTGGGCAGCTACATTGCGGGCGGCGTTGTCGCCGATCGGCAGCCACGGCCGGACCTGCGCCGAGGTGAAGCCGGCCCCGGCCGAAGCGTCCCACTGCATCGGCGTCCGGCCGCGGTCCCGGCCGCCGGACGGATCGTCGCTGGTCATCCGGTCGCGTCGCAAGTCGGGCGGCACGTTGACGTCGGCCATGCCGATCTCATCGCCGTAGTAGAGCACGACCGTGCCCGGCAGGGTGGCCAGCACGAGCAGGGCGAGCCTGGTCTTGCGCTCGTCGTTGCCACACCAGCGGGTGGCGAAGCGGCCGACGTCGTGGTTGGACGCCATCCACACCGGGCACGCCCCGGCGGGCAGGTGCGCCATCGTCTGCTCGACCACCCCCGATAGGGCCGGTGCAGTGAATTGCGCGAACGTGAACGGGAAGTTGAACGCCAGCTGCAGCTCGTCATTGTCGCCGTAGAACTGGGCCAGCCGGCCGAAGTCGCCGGTCCAGGTTTCGCCGAGCAGCAGTCTCGGCTCTGCGGGGGGTATCGGGGGGTCGTCCCCCCGGGCCGATACAGCGTAGGTCTCGGCGAGCTGGCGCCAGTCGCGGAAGACGGCGTGCGTTTCCGGCCGGTTGGCGCTGTAGACCGAGAGCACGCCGAACCGGTTGTCGAGCGAGGCCTTGTCCTCGGCGGGCGGGTTGTCTCGCAGCAGCTTGTCCTTATACAGGCCGTGGGCCACGTCGATGCGGAAGCCGGCCACGCCTCGCTCGAACCAGAATTCCAGGATTCGCCGGAACTCCCGATGCACGGCCGGTTCCCACCAGTTCAGGTCCGGCTGCTCGGGCAGGTAGTTGTGCAGGTAGTACTGACCCGAGCGGGAGTCCCACTGCCAGGCGGACTGGCCGGTGGAGTCGAGCCAGTTGCTCGGCGGGCCGCCGTCAGGCGCCGGATCGGCCCAGACGTAGTAGTTCCGGTGCTCGGAGTCCGGCGCGGACGACGCCTCGATAAACCACTGGTGCTCAGAACTGGTGTGGTTAGGCACGAGGTCCAGCAGCACGCGCATGCCCCGGTCGGCCGCCGCGGCGATCAGGTCGTCCAGGTCGCGGAGAGTGCCCAGCTCGGGGTGGACGTCGGTGTAGTCGCTGACGTCATAGCCCCAGTCAGCATCAGGTGACGGCATGGTCGGGGACAGCCAGATCCCGTCGACTCCCAGCCAGGACAGGTGATCGAGGCGTTCTAGGATGCCGCGCAGGTCGCCATAGCCGTCGTCGTTAGTGTCCCGCCAGGATCTGACGTAGATCTGGTACAGAACCGCTCCGTGCCACCAAGGCTCGGGGTGGCGCAAATCTTTATTCATGCCAGGCATTTTCGTTTTTGCCCTTCCGGCGGAGACTGGACAGGTGAGTCCGCTAATCGAGTTGGTGATCGCGATCCTGCTGCCGACGGCCGCTGGCTACGCCATCATCGCGGTCGTCCGCGGCGTCCGGCGCGCGCGGCAGGGCAGCTACAAGCCGCCGCCCGCCGAGCCGCTCGACCGGCTGGGTGCGCGGCTCCAGCGGCTGCGGGCCGAACTTGAGCAGACTGAGGCCCAGCCGGCCGTTACCGCCAAGAGCCATCGGGTGCGCGCGCTTCGTGGTGCTTACCTCGACCTGCTGTCCGAAGCCTGCATTCGGCTGGAGGTCTCGCCGCCGCCTGGTGGCGATCGGGCCGAGCTGGCCGAGATCTACCGGGTCGAGGCCGAGTTGCGCAGCCGCGGGCTGGACGTGCGCCAGTCGGCCGCGTATTAGGCGCGCCGTGCCCGCTGAGACCGGGTTTCCCCGTGCCGACGTCGAGAACGACTTCACGCGGGCCCGCCGCCGCCAGGTGCTTTCCAGGCTCTCCCGCAGGCTCCGCGGACAACCAGACGACGTCAACCTGATCCTGCCTTTCGATGAGGTAATCGCCGCCCTTGGCTGGGAGGGCGAGCGGTCGCTTGGACTGCAGACGATCAGGCTCGACACCATCATCGGAACCCTGGATTCCCGCCGGGACTTCGACCGGCAGTTCCGGCCGACCTCGGGCCGGGTGCGGGAGCGCTGGGAGCGGCTGGCCCTGGCCGAACGGCGGGGTGAGTCGATCCCGCCGATCGAGGTTTACCGGATCGCGGACCTGCATTTCGTCAAGGATGGTCATCACCGGGTGTCGATCGCGCATGCCACCGGGCGGTCCGCGATCGACGCGTATGTCACCGAGGTCAGGACCACGGTTCCGGCCAGTGGCGTCCTGAACCGTGGCGACCTGCTGATGAAGAATTACGAACGGATCTTCCAGGCCCGGGTGCCGCTGCCCGGCTCGGCCTACGCCAAGATCAGCTTCGCTGACCCGTGGGAGTACGCCGAACTGGGCGAGGGCGTCGAGGCCTGGGGGTTTCGGTGCATGCAGGCCGAAAGCACCTTTATCGACCGGCCGCAGGTCGCCCGCCGGTGGTTCGCCGAAGAGTTCACGCCGGTGGTGCGCATGCTGCGCGCCGCCGACCTGATCGGGTCGGGAACCGAGGCCGAGGCCTACCAGCGGGTGGCCCGCGAAAAGTACCGCCTGATGCGGACGCATGAGTGGAGCGACGAGATTATCGACCGCCTTCGCCGTGAGGTCAGGTAGCCGTGGTCGTGGTCGCGTCCGCGGGTACCTCCTTGGTGTAGTTCTTGCCGGTCTGCGGGTCAAAGACGTGCATCGACCTGGTGTCGACCCAGAGCTCGGCTTCCTGGCCCTCGCGTACCTGGGTGGCCGAGTCGAGCCGGGCGGTGACCGTGTCGCCGCTGCCGCCGGTGTCGGCCTGACCTGAGTCCTGGGCGAGTTCGGCGAGCTGGTCGACATCGAGGGTGTTGTCCCGGCCCTGCGCGAAGTAGACGAAGACGTCCGAGCCCATCGACTCGACGACGTCAACCGTGGTGCGGAAGGTGATGCCGTGCTCGCGTTCGGCCGGTCCCACCAGCGTCGCGTCCTCGAAGTTCTCCGGGCGCAGCCCCACGATGAGCTCTCGCCCGGCGTTGGCGCGGGTCAGCACCTGCCTGAGCTGCGGCGTCAGCGTGATGGCGCCGAACGAGGTGTGCAGGCTTCCTTCCTCAAGGGTTCCCGGAAAGAAGTTCATCGCTGGTGATCCGATGAACCCGGCCACGAACAGGTTGTCGGGGTTGTCGTAGAGCTCCTGCGGGCTGCCGATCTGCTGGAGCAGGCCGCTGCGCATGACCGCGACCCGGTCACCGAGCGTCATCGCCTCGGTCTGGTCGTGGGTCACGTAGACGGTCGTGGTGCCCAGCCGCCGCTGGATTCTGGACACTTCGGTGCGCATCTGCACCCGGAGCTTGGCGTCCAGGTTCGACAGCGGCTCGTCCATCAGGAACGCCGACGGGTTACGCACGATCGCCCGGCCCATCGCCACCCGCTGCCGCTGGCCGCCGGACAGGTTCGCCGGCTTGCGGTCCAGGTGCGCGGTGAGGTCGAGCACCCGGGCGGCCTCGTTCACCTTCTCGTCGATCACGTTCTGCGGGGTCTTGGCCAGCTTCAGCGCGAAACCCATGTTCTCCCGCACGGTCATGTGCGGGTAGAGGGCGTAGCTCTGGAAGACCATCGCGATGTCACGGTCCTTGGGTGCCTTCTCGTTCACCACCTGGCCGCCGATCCGCAGTTCACCCTCGGTGATGTCCTCCAGGCCCGCGATCATGTTGAGCGTGGTCGACTTTCCGCAGCCAGACGGGCCGACCAGGATGATGAACTCGCCATCGGCGATGTCCATGCTGATCTTGTCGACCGCGAGCGCACCATCGGGGTAGCGCTTGGTGATCTCGTCAAGAACTATCTCAGCCATTGTCTCTCCCTAACCCTTGACTGCGCCCGAGGTCAACCCGGCGACGATGCGGCGCTGGAAGAACAGCACGAAAAAGATGATCGGGATGGTCACGACCACGGCGGCCGCCGCGATCGGACCGGTGGGGACGGTGAACTGCGAACTGCCACTGAAGTAGGCCATCGAGGCCGGGGCGGTCCGCGAGGCCAGAGTGGAGGTGAATGAGATCGCGAACAGGAACTCGTTCCAGCAGGCCAGGAAGACCAAGATCGCGGTCGTGACCATGCCCGGCGCTGCCAGCGGCGCGATTACCAGCATGAAGGCCTGGAACGGGGTGGCCCCGTCCATCTTGGCGGCCTTCTCCAGTTCCCACGGGATCTCGCGGAAGAACGCCGACAGCGTGTAGATCCCGAGCGGCAGGCCGAAGGCCACGTACGGGATGATCAGCCCCGGCCAGGTGTTGAACAGGCCGATCGCGCGCTCGATGCTGAACATAGGCGTAACCAGCGAGATAGCCGGGAACATCGCGATCAGCAGAGCCATGCCGATCAGCACCGGTTTGCCGGGGAACTCCAGCCGGGCGACCGCATAGGCGGCCATTGACGCCAGCACCACCGCGATCAGCGTCGCGATCAGGCCGATCCCGATCGAGTTGATCAGCGGCCGGATGAACTGCGACGTCTGCAGGATCTGGGTGTAGTTCGACAAGGTCCAGCTCTTGGGGATGAACGACGGGTCGAGCACTGCCGTCGGGGTCTTGAACGACAACGACACCATCCAGAGCACCGGGATCAGTGCCAGCGCGATGACGACGACGTTCGCTGTTCCCCATTCGGTCTTCTGGCGGGGCGTTGTGATGACAGCCATCAGCGACTCACCTCTTTCCGATGTCACTGCCAGGGGCGGCGGTGCCGAAGCCCCTGATGAAGATCACCGCGATGATCGCGACGCAGATGAAGATCAGGATCGAGATCGCCGATCCGATACCCAGGTTCAGGGCGTTGAACAGATTGTCGTAGCCGAGAATCGAGACCGAGCCGGTGCCGTTGTTGCCGCCGGTCAGGATGTAGATGTTGTCGAAGATCCGGAACGAGTCCAGCGTCCTGAACAGCAGGGCGACCAGGATGGCCGGCTTCATCAGCGGCAGCGTGATCCTCGTGAAGCGCTGCCACCCGGTGGCGCCGTCGACCTTGGCGGCCTTTTGCAGGTCCTCAGGCACCAGCGACAAGCCCGCGAGCAGCAGCAGTGCGATGAACGGCGTGGTCTTCCAGATCTCCGCCACGATGATCACCGCGATCGCCTGGACCTCCGAGGTCAGCGGCGCGCTGTTGCCGAAGGCGGCCGACAGGTAGCCCTGGCTCGGCGTCCACGCGTACTGCCAGCCGTAGGCGGCCGCCACGGTCACGATCCCGTAGGGGATCAGCGCGGCGGTACGGACCGTGCCCCGGCCGAACAGCGTGCGGTTCATCAGCATCGCGAGCAGCATGCCGAGTACCAGTCCGATGCCCACGGAGAAGACCGTGATAACCAAGGTGACGACCAGGGAGTGCCACCAGTACGACGAGCTAAGCACCGCGGCGTAGTTGGCTAGCCCGACGAACTTCACCGCATTCGGCAGCTCGAGGTTGTATCGCTCGAGCGATAGGTAGATGGCGTAGCCGACCGGATAGGCGGTGACCGCGATCATGACGATGACGGCCGGCGCGCAGAGCATCCAGCCGAGCTTCCGCTCGGCCCTGGCTCCTTCCGAGAGCTGTCGCTTTTGCTTGCCCGATTTTGCCTCGATGGCTTGGCTGCCGGCTGCCACCTGCGAGCTGATGCTCATCGGTGTCCTCCTTCCTCGCGGGTCACGGGACCAGGCCCTTGGATTGCAGGGCGTTGGTGAGCTGACTGATCATCGACTGTTCCGTACCCTTCGGATTGATGCCGGACGGCGGCGAGATCAGGTGCGAGATGTCGATCGAGACGACCTGGTAGACCGGGGTCTTGGGGCGCACGCTCGCGTGCTCGAGCGCCTGCAGGATGTCGGCATGGAACGGGTAGTTCTTGAACAGGGCCGGGTCGTTGTAAAGGCTGGTGATGGTCGGCGGGACGCCGCCCAGGTTGGCACCGATGATCTGGTTCTGGCGGTCACGCAGGCACAGCGCGGCCTGGAAGGCCAGTGCCTTGTGCTGGCTGTAGGTGCTCACCGCGAGGTCGACGCCGCCGATCGTCACCTTGGCGGGCTGACCAGGGATGACCTCCGGGTACAGCGCCCACTTGAAGTGCTTGAACAGCGACGGGTTGTCTAGCTTCATGGCCGGATAGACGAACGGGTAGTTGAGCTGGAACGCCGCCGTCCCCGCCTCCATCGCCAGCCGGTTCTGGTTCTCCATCTGCACGGGCAGCGACGGGTCGGCGGCCGGCGAGGTGGCGAGCTGCTTCATGATCGACAGCGCCTTGAGGGCCGGTGCGCCGAGCGTCACCTTAGTGGCGTCCGGGTTCAGGACGGTGCCGCCCGCGCTCGCGACCATCGTGTTGAACCAGACCGTCGCACCCTCATACTGAGCACCCTGGATCTCGATGTAGTGCGGTTTGCCTTCCTTGGCGAGCTTCTCGGCATCGGCGATCATCTCCGCCCAGGTCTTGGGCGGGTTGGGCACGAGGGCGGAGTCGTACCACAGCAGCTGGGTGTTGCTGTTGTCGGGCACCGCGTAGAGCTTGTTGTGCCAGATCGCGGTCTGCAGGGCCGGCTTCAGCGTGCCGTCCTCGGCCTTGGCCTTGTTCGCGCCGGTCCACTGCTGGATCCAGCCGGCCTCGGCGAACTCGGCCTCCCAGGTGACGTCCAGGCCCATGATGTCGATCGTGTTGTCGTGTGCGGCTAGCCGGCGGACCAGTTGCTGCCGCTGCCCGTCCGAACCGGTAGGCAGTTGCTGATAGGAGATCGTGTAGGCGCCGTGACTCTGGTTGTCGCAGTTCTTGATCGCCTGCTGGGTCGCGCCGGAGTTGTCGGGATACAGATAGAAATTCAAGGTGACCGGCCCGGTGCCGGCACTGCTGGTGCCGCATGCCGCGAGCACCGAGGAGACTAGCGCCGCGCTGGCCAGGCCGGCGAGCCCGCGCCTGCCCCGTCCGCGCGCACCTCGATCCGGCCTCGTCACGCGATTCTTGCCTGCCATCATCTTCCCTCCAGAACGTAGGACGGAACCTGGCATCACGAGCGATCGCCTGCTCGATCGCTCTTCGAGTCGGCAGGCTGCGGTAGTGCCTGCCGGACGGCCGGGACTTCGGGCCGCGCAGCCGCGCGTCCTGGGCCGGTCGTGCTCCCGCGCTGCACCACGGTCAGCGCGAGCAACTGGCGCAACGGCTTGACCTGCTCACCGCGTAGCAGGGCGCAGAGCCGCCGCGCTCCCTCCGCGCCGCTTTCCTCCAGCGGCTGGCGGACGGTACTAAGGCCGGCCCATGCGGCCAGCGAAATGTCGTCGAAGCCGATCACCGAAAGCTGACCGGGAACCGCCACGCCCAGCCGGTCGGCGGCGGCGAGTACTCCCATCGCCTGGGTGTCGGAGGCCGCGAAGATCGCGGTCGGCGGATCGGGCCGTCCGAGCAGTTCGGTGGTGAACGCTTCGGCATGGGCCGGGCCATGCGGTCCGACCCTGATCAGCTCCTGGTCGGCCGCCGCTCCGGCCGCCCCCAGCGCCCGGCGGTAGCCCTCCTGCCGCCGGTCAGAAGCGGTGAACCCCAGCGACGTCGCCGTGTTGCGCCGCACCCGGTCGCCGATGAAGCCGATCCTGGCGTGCCCGAGCGCGAGCAGGTGCTCGGTGGCCAGGCGCCCGCCGGCTCTGTCGTCGATCACCGTGTGCGGCACGCCGCGGACGCTCACGTCGACCGTCACCAGCGGCGCGCTCGCCCGCCTGAAGGCGGCGACGTGGCCGGACCGCAGCGGAAGCGACATCACGATCACGCCGTCGGTCCGGTGCCGGCCCGGCAATGAGCTCAGGAAGTGATCACGCTGAGCCGGGGAATCGACGCTGCAGACAACGGTCTCATAGCCTTCGGCGTTCAGGACGGTCAGCGCGCCGGCCAGCCGTTCTACCACCGACGGCGCGGTCAGATGCGGCACCACGATCGCGACCGTGCGCGTGGTTCCTCGCGCCAACGCCGAAGCCAGGTGACTTGGCTGATAGCCGAGTTGCTCGACCACGGCGAGCACTTTGAGCCTGGTCGCCTCGCGGACGTTCGCGGCGCCGTTGATAACCCGAGAAACCGTGCCGACCCCCACGCCGGAGGCAGCAGCCACGTCGGCGATGTTGGCCCGACGTGAACTCCGCATGGCGGTCTCCTAGCTGAACCAGCTGAATGGAACCGGTTCCACGGAGGATTCACTTCATCTTCACCCCGGATTTAAGGTTCCGTCAAGACCGGGTGGCTTCTGGCAAACGGCGTGTGCGGTTGCTTCCCTGGATTTTTGGGGTCAAACATCGCAAGTGTTTGCCCAAGCGCGGGACGGGAGAAACGGCTGCGCGCCGGTGAGGCGGGAGGACTCACCGGCGCGCAGCCCGTTCGGGCCTTCCGGCCAGCCTTCCGGTCTAGCCTTTCGGGCCTAGCTTCCCGGCCTAGCCCGGAGCCGGATGGCGGTAGAAGTTCGGGGACTCGTCGAAATTCTGGTAGTACCGGTGGAAGACCGGCGTCGCCGAAGACGCGGCGGGCGGCACGATCCAGCTCCAGTCCGCCGGGCAGGCCCGGCCCTGGCGCTCCTCCTTCGCGAGGTGCTGGAGGAACCTGGCCGACTCGGTGTGATGATCGGCGATGGTGACGCCGGCGGTGTCGTAGGAGTGCAGCACCGCCAGGTTGAGCTCGGTCATCGCCTTGTCTTTCCACAGGTTCCGGTCGCAGGCGGTGGACAGTCCCATCTTCTCGGCGATCGTCGGTAGCTGGTCGTAGCGACCGGGGTCGCCGAAGTCACGCGCTCCGACCTCTGTGCTCATGTACCAGCCGTTGAACGGCGCCGCTGGGTAGCGGACGCCGCCGATCTCCAGGTACATGTCGCTGATCACGGGCACCGCGTGCCAGCGCAAGCCGAGGTCGGCGAACCACTCGTAGTCAGGGTGGCTGATCGCTACCTCCAGGATCGCGTCGGCGGGCAGCTCGTGCAATGTGGCAGGCGATCCGGGTTCCTGCACGAGCAGCGGCAGCACGTCGAACCGTCCGGCGGGCCGGCCGCCGGGGTCGCCGGGGTGGCCGCCAGGGTGGCCGCCCGCCCAGCCGAGATCTTGAGCCAGCCGGGTGATGCCCACGTTGGCCGGGTCTCCGATGACCGAGCCATCTTCGCGCTCGTAGCCGGCGTACCTGACCAGCTGCGAGCTGAGGATGCGCGGTCCCGGCCGGCCAGGAGCGTCGGGCGCGAACACCGTGATGACCGGCCGGATCCGGCCGCCGTTCGTGGCCTTGCGCAGGTGCATGATCGACTCAGCGGCTACATCGGCGGCATCGCTGACCTCGCGGCGGTCACGCACCTGCAAGCTGCGCCAGTAGAGCCGGCCGATGCACTTGGCGCTGTTACGCCAGGCGACCCGCGCGCCGAACTCGAGTTCGGTCGGGGTGTGCCGGTAGGTGCCGGTCGCCTCGATCTCGCGGCGCATCTGCCGGATCCTGCCCTCTGGCGCCCCGGCGTCGTTCTCGCGGTAGAACAACCTGATGAACCGCTCGGCATCGGCTAGCAGATTGTCCAGGGCCAGCGTGTCGGGATCGAGCGGGAGCCACTTCACCGGCAGATCGCCGAGGTCAGCCACGAAGTCGCCGTGAACCCGGTTCAGCGCCGCCCAGTCCTTCGCGGCGCTGCCGTTGGCTCCGTCGCCGTTTGCTCCGTTGCCATAGGCCTCGTGGCCGTTGCCTTCGTGGCCGTTTGCTTCGTGGCCGTTGGGTGAATGACCGTTCGGCTTCGTGGCGTTGCCTGGCGTGCCGTTCAGGGTCATCCAATTCAACGACGTGAGGTCAAGGTGGGGGACCTCGTGGTGAGCGCCGTTGAGGTGAGCGCCATTGGCGTGCTCTCCGTCGATCGGCCTCCCATTGAACCCGGTCCGGTTGACTTCGGCTCCGTTGACTTCAGCTCCGTTGACTTCAGCCCCATTGGCTTCGGTCCTGGTGGCCTCGGCCGAGATAGCGGGTGCCGTGTCCATCGCAACCGGGCAGCCAAGGAAGGGCGGAGGCGCCGGGGGCTGGTCGGCCCGGGACCGCTCGACCGGTGGCTGGTCGACCGGTGACCGCTTCACCAGTGGCTGGTCGACCGGTGGCTGGTCGACCGGCGACTGCTCGACTACCGGCTCTTGATCCTGCGGGTGGCGACCATGCCGCTTGCGGCCCTGCCTGCGTCGACGAGATCCGGAGGCCCGGTCCTGGTTCAGGCTCATGCGGATCTCCCTGGGAGGTCCTGGCTGGCTGCAGGTCCCTGACTGGTCCGGGTCGATCCCCGGTTCACCCCACTACCGCACGACATGGTGCCCTCCGGTGGCCGGCTCCGGCGATTCCGCATCGGAACCGCGAATCCAGCATCCGCGAGCGCCCTTATGACGAGATTGCAATCCCCTTGACGCCTATATTGCAAAGCTGGCCAACCGCCTGAATCGGCGTCCCTGAGGTACAGCAGATCCGCCCTACCGTAGTTCCGTCCAGGGACTAGCTACTGCAGCAACGGGGTGCTGCTGTAGCTCGTCGGCGCCGCGCCAAGGAGGATCCTGCCCGCCGGTCAACCAAGAGCGCGCCGACGCTGTCCGGTTTCGGGCGGTTCGGACGAGAATGGGCGGGTGTGGTGAGAGTGACTTCCCATTCGTTGGACCGCACTTCCCATCCGTTAGCGTCACTTACCATCCGTTTCCCTGCCGCATAACGGTCATTCCGGGCAGAATTACGAGGGTAATGCAGGGTAAGTGATCGCAATGAATGGGAAGTCGCCGGCAATGAATGGTAAGTGCGCCGCTCCGGGGAGCGGACTGCCCGGCGGCGGCTGGGCTTAGTGCGACCTACGGCGCCTTGGGCGGCGTTACCGCAAGTCGGAGTGTTGCAGAATCGTCTTTCGCCAGTCTGTGACCTAAGCCAGGTTCTCGGGCGGTTTGAGGCGGCAGGCCGGGACTAGCCCCAGCCATGGATCACGAACTACGTCTGGCAGCACTCCACGTCTGGCAGCACTGCCGTAGTCACGGGGATGTGGCCACCAGGCGGCGGTTACCAGGCGGCGGCCGATCACCGCGTCGCGGCTGATAAAGAGATACGGCGGCCCAGGACCGGCTCGGTAATCTCCATGCGGATCCGCGCCGATTCGGCCTCGGGAACACCGAGTCGTTCGAAGATATCAAGCGCCTGCCGGAAAATGATGCGCGCGGCGAACGGCTTCTGCGTGCTCAACGTCGCTTCAGCGATTCCCTCAAGTGCCTTTGCTTCTTCGTAGGGGTCGCCGATCTCCCTGGACAGCCGCAGCGCCGCGTTGTAGTTCTCGAACGCAGCGCCGTACTGCCCGGTTCCGCGCTGGAGGTCGGCGATACCGCGGAGCGTGACCACCTGCTCGGCTATGTCCCCGATTTCCTCGGCGAGCAGCCGCGCCTTCTCATAGTGGATCAGCGCCTCATCGAAGCATTCCGCGGACTGGTAAATCTGGCCGATCGCGTTGAGCACTTGTGTTTCGTTCGGCAGATCGCCCAGCTCACGGTAGATGGCCAGGGCTCTGCGGTACGCGGCGAGTCCCTTTTCGTAGCTCCCTTTGTACTGGTAGACGGTGCCTATGTTGTGATACACGACCGCCTGGCCCTGCGTACCGCCTATCTGGCCGAAAATTACCAGAGCATCCTGGAAACTTTCCAGTGCGTCCCGGTGGTAACCGGAATGCAATTGCATTTTCCCGATGTTATTAAGCGTTTTAGCTTCGCCGCGCTTATCGCCCATGTCCTGGTATAGCGAGAGCGCTTCCTGCAAGCTGTCGAACGAATCAGGGTAACGTCCGAGATACCAGCTGGTGAGTGCCGAATGGCTCAATGTATTGGCCATCCCGTGCGCGTCATTAACGCGTCCGTAAATGGTCCTTGCCTCGTCGAAATAGGCCAGCGCCTCGCGGGCCCGCCCCGCGCGCTGGTGAGCCTGACCAATATGATCGAGCGCCTCGGCGAGCCCGCGCTGATCGCCCTGCGACTGATAGATCCCCGCCGCTTCCTCAGCTAGCGACATCGTCGCATCGCCTCGGCCGACCTGCTGGTTGACCACGCTCAACTGGAGGCAGACGCGCGCGGTCCTGGTCTGATCGGCCAGGTCGCGGCTTGCCTGCAGAGCCACGGTGTTGGCGGCGATGGCTTCGTCCCAGTAACCCTTGACCTCCGCGAATCCCGCTAGCACGTGCGCCAGGTCCGCGCACCGACGCTTCCACTCGTGCTTACCGGCGTGCTGAGCCGCATGCACGATGTTGCGCCACTCCAGGTCAAGCCATGCGGTCGCGTCTTCGCCGGTGCCAAGCGGCGGAACGACGGCCGGGGGATAGCTGACCGACACCTCGAGGCGGTACCGGAATGGGTACAGCACCCGGTCGGCCTTGTCCGCGGTGTACAGGTAGTAGTCCAGCAACCGCGCGACCGCCTGGCGCTGCTCGGAAGGCTGGTCTTCGTCCGCTGCCCGGGCCGCCGCGTAGCCGCGGATGAGATCGTGGAACCGGAACTGACCGGCCGGCGCCCTGATCAGCAAGTGATGGTCGAGCAACGCGCTCAGTGCTTTCTCCGCCTCAGCAAGAGTGCCGTCGCCCAAAGCGGCCGCGGCTTGCAAGCTGACATCCGGGCACGGGTTCACGCCCAGCCGGCGGAAGAATCGCTGGTGGTCAGGCTCCAGCGACCGGTAGGAAAGCTCGAACGCGGACATCACCTGCTGGCTGGACGGGCTATGGCCGCCAAGTCTGGCCGGAGACGAGGAGAGTTCGGAGACCAGCCCGGCGAGGTCGGTCTTACCGCCCCGGGTCAGCCTGCCCGCGGCTAGCTGGATCGCGAGCGGCAGCCGCCCGCACAGCCCGACGGCCGCCTCGACCTCACCGCCGTCTCCTGAAGCCGCCGACCCTGCGGTCTTGTTGAACAGCCTGACCGCGTCATCGAGCGACAGCACTCCCAGCGTCAGCACCCGCCCGACATCAAGGTCAGGCAACCGGCGCCGGGTCGTGATCAAGATCAGCGACCGCCCGGAGGTCGGCAGCAGCGCCCGGAGCTGGTCATGCCTGGCGGCGTCGTCCAGGATCACCACAGCCCGCCGCCGGCTCAGCTGCGTCCGCCACAACGCCGCGCGTTCGCCAACCGCGTCCGGAATCTGCGCGGCCGGCACATTGAGCATCGTCAGCAGCCGATGCAGCGCCTCGGCCGAGTCCAATGGCGGTGTCGCTGGATCGTGGGTGTGGAAGTTTAGGTAGAAAGCTCCGTCGGGGTAGTGGCCAGCAACCAGACGAGCGGCCCGGACCGCCAGTGTGGTCTTGCCGACGCCCGGCATGCCCTCGATGACGCAGACCCTGGTCGAGTCGCCGTGCTCTCCGGTGAGTATCGCGAGCTCATCGTCGCGGCCGACGAACTCGGCGGACTCCGGGGGCAACGTGTCGAGTGCAGCGCTCTGGTCGCTAGGCCGGCTCGCGAGCCTGACATTCAGGTCAGGGTCCCGGCGCAAGATGCGCTGGTGCAGTTCGGAAAGCACTGGCCCTGGCTCTGCGCCCTGCTCCTCGATCAGGCTGTCGCGCGTCTGCCTGAACAGGCTCAGCGCGTCGCCCGGCCGGCCGCTCCAGTACAGCGCAGTCATCTGGTGGGCGATGAACGTCTCGTCCAGCGGATACTGGGCCAGCAAGCCGTGAAGCTGACCCACCAGGTCCGCGTGACGGCCGAGCTCAAGCTCGCATTCGACTCGTTCGAGGATCGCCGCCCGGCGCTCTTCCTCGAGGCTGTCGCGCATCCGGGCGACCCAGTCGCCCCGGATCCCAGCCAGCGCCGGACCGCGCCACAGCGCATCGGCCTCGCGCAGCACGTGGGCCGCGTGATCGTAATCGCCGCTGGCACGCAGCGCGCTCGCCTGCCTGCGAATCCGCCGGAATTGATGCAGGTCAACCGAGTCCGGGTCGAGGTCAAGCACGTAACCGCTCGCCCGCCCGGCCAGCCGGACGCTGTCGCCGGCGGCCTCCCTGAGCGAGGTCCTGAGCCGCGTCATGTAGACGGCAAGGCTCTCCCTGGCCTTCGCCGGAGGTTGGTTGCCCCACAGCCGGTCGATGAGTGTCTCGGCGGGCACGATGGTCCGCGGCGTCAACAGGAGTATCGCCAGCGCACTGCGTTCTCTGGCTGGCCCAAGGTCGTATTGCTCGCCATCCGACCACAACTCGGTCGGTCCGAGGACCCGGAATTCCATGATCGCCTTGCTTCTATCGCCTAGGCGGCAAGTTCGCAGCTCATGCCGTCAGTAATGTGCAGATACATTCTGACTCCTTAATACCCGGCTATAGCCAACTCTCACATGAATCCAGCGGGAATAGCAAGAACGGATTGATTCATGAATTCTGTCAGGATTCTGGCAGTGAAAGTTTCATCGTGATTTGCGCTGCGCCTTTACGAATTGCTTCTCGGGCATTTATGGCGGCGGGCCGCGGCGTTAGTGCTTGGCCCGCGACACCAACAGGGGGGCGTCGCGGTCAGGAGGGTCCGCCGCGCGAGGGTGTGACCGCGGCACTACTGCACCTAGAGCTATGGCGCTGTCGCCTTGGCGCGCGAGACCACGGCCGTGGCGCCGAGCGCGACGGGCGACAGGGCTGGATGACTGGGGTGGCGTTGGGCTGCAATCGGCGATGAAAATTGCATCGCAGGAATCATTGCAACTGCCCCGTAAAGCGACTCGGGCTGGTGTAGCTTGTCGACCTTGGGAGGACTTGATGTCCAATTTCTGATGAGGAGACCCTCACATGGAGACTCTTAGATCGTTAAGGCATGTCGCCACGCGGACCCCCAAACCGGGCAGCGCTCGTCGCATGCCCGTGCCAATGGCGCTTCGCGTTCTCGCGACCAGCGGAGTTCTGATCTCCGCCCTCGCCTTAGTTGGAGTCGGCGCCGCTGAGGCTGCTACAAGCGGCCACGTCTCTAGCGACAGCCACGCCAGCGCCCAAGCCGCGAAAGCTGGCCACAGCGCCAAGGCTCACGTCGACGCGGCGAATCGAAGCAAGGCAACCGGGTCGCTGCAGGCCCGGAATGGTTCCTGGCTGTACGAAGTCATGACCGCGAAGGGCCCGTTCTTGTGGTAACCGCGACTCGCGGCCTCTGGACCGACGAGACGCGAGGTGCTCGGCATTGACCTTGCGCTACTGACCTCGCGATCCTCACCTCGCGATACTGACCCTGCGACAGTGCTCTTGCGCTGATCAGTACGACAGCCGGTCAAGACCGGACAGCGCAGCCATCGAGTCGCTAGCTTGAGGCCCGGCGCCACGGCGCCGGGCCTCAAGCTGTTTCAGGCAGTCACCACGCGAAGAGGCCCGCCCATTCGTGGTATTAGGCAGTAAATGCCCAGCCGGATAGATAGTAGATTTGGTCAGGAAAAGGGTGCCGAACAGTAGCTGAGGACCGGGCGTCATGGCGATGCGGCCGTTGACCGGCGATGACCCCGCGCATGTTGGCGGTTACCGGCTGAGCGCTGTGCTCGGGACCGGCGGCATGGGGCGGGTATACCTGGCGTTCACGCCGGGGGGACGGCCGGTCGCGGTCAAGGTCGTGCGGCCGGAACTTGGCGCCGACGATGAGTTCCGGGCGAGGTTCACCCGCGAGATCGAAGCCGCCAGGCGGGTACCCGCGCTGTATACAGCGCAGGTTCTCGACGCCGATCCTGACGCCGTGCCGCCCTGGGTGGTGACCGCGTATCTGCCTGGTCCCTCGCTGGCGGAATCGGTGGCCGAGCACGGCCCGATGCCGGCCGGCACCGTCTTCCTGCTGATGGCCGGGATCGCCGAGGCGCTCGCCGGAATTCACGCGGCCGGCGTGATCCACCGAGACCTCAAGCCGTCCAACATCCTGCTCGCTCCCGACGGCCCGCGCGTGATCGACTTCGGTGTCGCCAGGGCGCTCGCGGCGACGATGATGACCAAGAGCGGCGCGATCATCGGGTCCACGCCGTTCATGGCGCCTGAGCAGGCGGCCGGCCAGCCGGTGACGGCGGCGACCGACGTGTTCGCGCTCGGCTCGCTGGCAGCGTACGCCGCGACCGGCCGGATGCCTTTTGGGGGAGAAAGCGATGCGGTGGTCTTGTATCGCGTCGTCCATCAGCCACCGGATACCGGCGGCTGCCCTGAGCCGCTGCGCGGGCTGATCGAACGCTGCCTGGCGAAGGACCCTGCGGGCCGGCCAGACCCGGCCGAGATCATCCGTACGGGCCAGGCCCAACTGGCCGAACCGGCGCCGACAACGGCCCATGACTGGCTGGCACCAGGAGTCGCCGCCTTCATGCCGACTGCCGCGGCCGCTACCCCTCCGACGGCCGCCCTGACGATCCCGCCAGTCCCGCCAGTCCCGCCAGTCCCGCCACTCCCGCGAATTCCAGCGGGCCGGCCGGCCGAGCCGCCGGCACCTGGCCAAAAAGATCGCCCCCGCCCAGGCCCCGTCAGGCAGCTGCGCCTGGTCCCGCGCACGATCGCCTTGCTCGGCGCCGCCGCCGTGCTCCTCATCGCCGCCACTTTCGGCGTCTCCGCCGCCGTCTTGTCCAGCTCAAGACAACCGAGCCAGCACAAGCATGCCACCGACGCCAACGCCCCAACCCGGGCACAACACAGATCAGGCCAACCCTCAGCCACCTCAGGCCGGTCACCCACACCGAGCCCGTCGACCCCGCCCAGCCCGGCTGAATGCCTGATCGGCCGGTGGATCGGGACCTCGGAAAACCTCACCGGCACCATCAACAACAATTCCGTGATCTATACCGGGCCAGGCCCGATCGAGACCTACAGCGCCGATGGCACCGCGACCACCACCTACCACGACCGGAAATACAGCACGACCGTCGACGGCAACCAGTGGACTCAGGTCGTCAACGGAGGGGCCACATTCCACTACGAAATTCAGAATGGGCTGATCCTGTTCAGCAACATCAAGGACCACGGCACCTCGACGCTGCTGGAGAACGGCTCGTACGACAACGGCGGGCCGTTTACCATAGTGGCGACCCCGGAGCGGTTCTCCTGCTCGGGCAATACGCTGCGAGAGTACCCCTCGAACGGCTCGGTGGTCTCGACCCGCGCCCCGGTGAAACTTGAAGGCCAGTCAACCGGTAGCTGATCGCCGCCGCAGGCAACGGGGCACGGGAATGAAGTAACCACGGCGGAAGGTTTCTGAAGCACCATGAGCACGGAACAGAATCAGGACCAGCAGAGCTTTAGCTTCCAAGCGGAAGTGGTCCAGATCCTGGACCTGATGATTCACTCGCTCTACAGCAACAAGGAAATCTTCCTGCGCGAGCTGATCTCTAACGCCTCCGACGCGATTGACCGGCTCCGACTCGAGAAGCTGACCAACCACGAGCTGCCCGAGGACGACGCGCCGCTGCAGATCATCGTCAGCTTCGACCCCGACGCGGGCACGATCAGCATCTCCGACAACGGCATCGGCATGAGCCGCGCCGAGGTCATCGACAACCTCGGCACCATCGCCAAGTCGGGGACTAAAGAGTTCCTCACGGCCCTGTCCGGCGATCAGCGCAAGGACGCGAACCTGATCGGCGAGTTCGGCGTCGGCTTCTACTCGGCCTTCATCGTGGCGGACCAGGTCACGGTGATTACTCGAAGAGTCGGTCTAGCCGAAGACGAAACGGTCCGGTGGGAGTCCGACGCCAAGGGCGAGTACACGCTCACGTCCGCCGAGCGCCCCTCCAACGGCACGACGGTTCAGCTGCACCTGCGCGACGAAGACAAGGAACTGCTGAACCAGGCCAGGCTCCAGTCGATCATCTCCAAGTACTCCGACCACATCAGCGTCCCGATCCTGATGCCCGCCGACCAGGCCGACGCTGACCAGGCCGACGCTGACCAGGCCGGCGACGAGACCGGCGATGAAGAGGACGACGCGCAAGCCCCGGCCAAGGAGCCCTACACCACGGTGAACCGCGCCTCGGCCCTGTGGACCAGGCCGCAGAGCGAGATCACCCCGGCGGACTACAACGAGTTCTACCGGCACGTCTCCAGCGACTACACCGACCCGCTGGCCTACGTGCACCGCAAGATCGAGGGCCGGTACGAGTACACGCTGCTGCTGTTCATCCCGGCGCACGCCCCCTATGACCTGTGGCTGGCCAGGTCCCGGCACGGCATCAGGCTGCACGTGCGGCGCGTGTTCATCATGGAAGACGACGGCCAGCTCATGCCGCGATACCTGCGGTTCGTGCGCGGCGTGCTCGACTCAGGCGACCTTCCGCTGAACGTCTCCCGCGAGCTGCTGCAGTCCAGCCAGCTCGTCGCCAGCATCCAGACCCAGGCCGTCAAGACCGTGTTGCGGCTGCTCAAGGACACGGCCGAGAAAGAGCCTGAAAAGTACGCCACGTTCTGGAAGGAGTTCGGCGACGTGCTCAAGGAGGGCATCGTCGAGGACTACTCCAACCGCGAGCAGATCGCCAGGCTGCTGCGGTTCCGCTCTACCTCCTCGCCGACCTCGGACCAGGACGTCTCGCTCACCGCCTACGTCGAGCGCATGAAAGACGGCCAGGACAAGATCTTCTACCTGCTGGCGCCCACGGCCGACCTGGCCGCGAAGAGCCCGCACCTGGAGATGTTCGCCAAGAAGGGCATCGAGGTGCTCCTGCTCGGCGACGAGATCGACAGCTGGGTCGTCTCCAGCCTGCCCGACTTCGACGGCAAGCGCCTGCAGTCGGTGGCCCAGGGCGACGCTGACCTGGCCGCACTCGCCGACGACGAGGAAAAGGAAGCCAGCGAGAAGGCAACCGCCGACTTCGCCGCGCTGGCCTCCAAGCTCAAGAACGCCCTCGACGGCAAGGCCTACGACGTGCGGGTCAGCAGCCGCCTGACCACCTCGCCAGCCTGCATCGTGGCCAGCGGACCTGACCTCCCGTTCAACCTGCCCGGCCTGACCGGCCGCCCAGGCGGAACTGGCCTGCCCGCCCAGCCGGTGCTGGAAATCAACCCGGCCCATCCGCTGGTCGCCCGCCTCAACCAGAACCCCGATGACCCGCGCCTGATCGACTGGGCGAACCTGCTGTTCAGCCAGGCCGTGCTCACCCTCGGGGTCCGGCTCGACGACCCGGGTGCGTTCGTCAGCCAGCTCAACGACTTGCTGGTCGACCTCGCCGGAAGTCAGTCCGACAGCGGCGACTTATAGGATCGCCGTATGCGATTCGGCGTATTTGTACCTCAGGGATGGCGACTAGATCTGGTGGGCGTGCCCGTTGCCGACCAGTGGAAGACGATGAGTGAACTGGCCAGCGCAGCCGATGCGGGCCCATGGGAATCGATCTGGGTGTACGACCATTTCCACACGGTCCCAGAGCCCACAGACGAGTCCACCTTCGAGGCCTGGTCGCTGATGGCGGCGTTCGCGGCCTCGACGAGCCGGGTGCGGCTCGGCCAGATGTGCACCTGCATGGCTTACCGGAACCCGGCCTACCTCGCGAAGGTGGCCGCCAGCATTGACGTGATCTCCGGCGGCCGGGTCGAGATGGGCATCGGCGGCGGCTGGTACGAGCACGAATGGCGCGCCTACGGCTACGGCTTCCCCAGCGCCGGGACCCGCCTCGGGATGCTCGATGAGGGCGTCCAGATCATGCGCCAGCTCTGGACCGCCGGCACCGCCACTCTCGACGGCAAGCACTACCAGGTGGACGGCGCGATCAGCCGCCCGCTCCCGCTCCAGGACGGTGGGATCCCGCTGTGGATCGCCGGCGGCGGCGAGCAGAAGACGCTGCGGATCGCCGCGAAGTACGCCCAGTACACGAACTTCGACTGGGCGCCGGAGACGTTCACCCGCAAGTCCGACATCCTCGCCCAGCACTGCGAGGAGGTCGGCACCGACTTCGACGCGATCGTCCGGTCGTCCAACTTCAACGTGGTGATCGGCGAGACAGAATCCGATGTCGCCGACAAGCTGGCCTGGATCAAGGGACACTACGAGCCGCTAGTCGGCACCAAGGCCGTCGAGCGATATATGGATCTGTACTCGGGCGGCCTGGCCGGCACGCCTGAGCAGATCATCGAGAAGCTGACCGAACTGCGCGGCCTCGGGCTGACCTACACGATCGGCTACTTCGTCGACGCCGCCTACGACCGGTCCAGCATCGATCTCTTCGCCCAGAAGGTCATCCCCGAGCTAGCAGACTAAGGGCACTTTTAGGCGAAACGCATTGCGTCAGGGAGCGCAAGCGCTCGTTGACGCCTGAGGCCGGCCGAGTTCCGCGTCACGAAGTCCCTCCGTTGCAGCGGGCTGGCGAGACGTAGCGACGTTGGCCCCCAGCGGCTACTGGGCTAGCTGCGCTGGCCCCCTGTTGCTCAAGGGTCTCGCCTGGCCCGCAGCAACGAGGGGCCAGCGTCGCTCCTGAGCTAGCTGACCTCGGCCGGCACTCCGCCGGTGATCTTGACCAGCTCGTCGAACGAGGTCGGGAACACGGTGTGGACGTGACCGGCGGCGGCCCAGACCACGTCGTACTTGCCCAGCCAGGTGTCGACCAGCGTGCGGACCGGCGCGGGATGACCGACCGGGGCGACGCCACCGATGACCTGCCCGGTCGCCGCGCGCACGAAGTCGGGGTCGGCCCGGCGCACCCGCTCGGCTCCGATCAGCGCAGCCGCCTTGGCCGTGTCGACCCGGTGCGCTCCGCTGGTCATGATCAGCAACGGCTCGCCGTCCGCGTTGAACAGCAGGCTGTTCGCGATTGCTCCGACTTCGCAGCCAAGCTGGGCGGCGGCCGACGCGGCGGTCGGTGCGGGCTCGGGAAGCTCTCGCACTTGCCCGGCTACTCCCAGTTCGCGCAGTACAGCGGCCACATGTTCAGCATTGGAATGCATTGGTGCAGCGTACAGCGACGACCAAACCGCCCAATCCCCACCAGCCCGCGCTCCCGCTCCCGCCCCCGGCCCCGCCCCCGGCCCCGGCCCCGGCCCCGGCC
>DASYAT010000299.1:0-12050 GCA_036501205.1 Streptosporangiaceae bacterium
GCTGTATGCGGGGGATCTCGACCCGCTGGTGCCGCCCGCCATGGTCAGGCTGGCTGCACCAGCCTTTCCTGACGCTACCGTCGTCGTCCAGGCCGGTTCTGGGCACTTCCCGTGGATTGACGACCCGGACACCTTCGCCGGCAATGTCGCCGCGTTCCTGAACTAGCCGGATTCCTGTTGCTCACCAGCCCGGCCCGCCAGGGCCGCTCAGATCCACCCAGCCTCACGCGCGATCCGGATCGCGTCGATCCGGTTGCGCGCGCCGCTCTTGCGGATGCTGGCCGACAGATAGTTCCTGACGGTGCCGGCGGACAGGAATAGCCGAGCGGCGATCTCGGTAACGGTCGCGCCTTCGGCCGCGCAGCGAAGCACCAGCAGTTCGCGCGCCGTCACCGGTATTCCGGCCGACCGGATGGCTTCGGCGGCGGCGTCGGAGTCAATGACTCGCTCTCCCTGGGCAATGCACCTGATCGTGTCCGCCAGCCTGCTCGCCGAGGTCTCTTTAAGCAGGAATCCTGAAGCGTGGGCTTCGAGGGCGCGGCGCAACTCCCCTGGCCGGCTGAGCCCGGCCAGGATGAGGGACCGGCATTGCGGCAGCCGCTGGTGCAGCACGCTCGCCAGCATCAAGCCATCCATTCCCGGAATATCAATATCAATGATGATAACGTCGGGCTCAAACGCCACAGCGGAACTGATCAGATCGTCGCCGCGTCCCACTTCGGCCACGACTTCGATGTCGGCTTCGAGCGAGAGCAGCGCCACCAGGGCGCTCCGTAGGAGGGGCATGTCCTCGACGATGATGACCCGGATCAAGCGGCGCCCCTCTCTTGCCTTCCTAACGGCTCGAACTTCTGGGCAGTTCATTCCGGGATATACCGAGCTAATAATTTCTTTCGGCAATGAGCCCAGACGCCTATATAGGCTGATTTAGGCTTCGGTGACCAATTTCTAGTGCCGTTCCGCCGGCTTGGGGATATTGGCTCGCCACACGCTGCGGCCGTCCTTTGCCATGACCTCGCACCGACCATCCACTGCCGCCATCCGCGCCGCCAGCCGCTCCAGCGCCGCTTCGCCGGTCGCGCTCGGACCAGTCACCGAATCCCACTCCAGGTCGAGCCTGATCCTGGCTCCGTCATCGCAGACGCGGATCGCGCAGGATCGGATGTCAGGCTGACCGAGAATGTGCGCGGCGCTCTCATGAACGAAGAAGGCCAGCGCGTCGCCCGAATCCCCGGCTAGACCAGCGGGAACGGTGCCAGTGGTGCACTCGATGCCGGCCGCGGCCAGGACATTGCCCGCGGCGTGAATCTCCGCGTTCAGCGCCGTCGCGCCCCCAGCCTCGGCTGGCGGCTCGCTGCTGCCTGGCCATTCGCAGGCCCGTTCCCGCACGTGGTCGAGTTCTCGGCCAGCCAGCCCTGGCCGTTGGTCGGCCACCCGGCTCGCCAGTCCCGACATCCTGGCGATGACCGACAGCCGCCAGCCGAGCGCTTCCAGCAGTTCGTCCGCCTGCCGCAGGCGCTGAGTGGTGCCTTCGTGGGCCTGGCTCAGCTCGGCCAGGTCCGACTGGACGCCACGGAGCTCCTTAGCTCGTGCGGCCAGCTTCACCAGGCCCGCCACGGCCACGCCCAGGGCAGCGGCCTGCGCGGCCTGGCGGAAGATGGCACTGGCCGGGTAGCCGAACACGATCGCAGTGATGGCAGGGACGGCCAGCGATCCGGCTCCAAGCCAGAGTCCGGCCGGCCACGATACCGCCACCAGCGCGGCGGCCGGCAGGACGACTTCGAGCGGAAGGAAAGCGCGGCCGAGCGGGATAGGGGCGCAGCTGACCAGCGCCAGCAGCGTCACCAGGTTCGCGAGCTGAGTCCGGTAGGTCACGCCGTGCAGCCCGCCCCACACGACCTTCAGGTAACAGAAGCTAGCCGCGATGAGCAATGCGACGCCCGCGACCTCGCCGCCCACGCTGACCCCGCCACCGATCAGGACGCGGACCGAGCCGGCCGCGAGCCCGAGGACGGCGCAGGCCGCGGCGAAGGCGGCCGGACTGGCCAATCCGGCGATACCGCCCGGACCGCCGGCGACGGCGCCCGGCCGGCCCGCGCTGTCCTGCGCGCCAGGCCCTCCCGAACCCGGTGCCGGGCGCAAGCTCGCGAACCTAGTGGGAACCCGGATCATCGCGGACCTCCTTCCCGTTTGGCGGCGGCTAGCCGCTTGATCAGACGTGCGCCGTCACCCACCCACTGCGGGTCGTTGGCCGGGCGGTAGCCCGCCACCGAGGACACCGAGGCCGGGTCATCCGCCGCCCCGGCTGGCCGCCGCCCGAGCATGAACTCGCCCACGGACGACTCCCGCGCCCAGTCCAGCCCGAACGCGCTGGCGGCCAGGTCGGCGTCCCCGCTGCCGAGCCCGCACGGCGCCAGGCCCATGGCCGTGGCGATCAGGTAGAAGGTTTGGTAAAGGACGCCGACGTGCTTGAGGGTCGCGGCGTAGGCCATGCCGCGGTATTTCCAGCCGAGCCGCTGGAACCGGGCCGTCAGCGTGACGAGGATGTCGGGCACGGTGGCCCCGCCGCAGGCGACGAACGCGTGCTGCAGCAACTGCTGCCTCGGCGGCTCGGCACCGGTCACCAGGACGAGCTGGTGGCCGAGCGGGTCGTAAAAGTAGATCCCGGGCGCCAGCCCGTCGCAGCGCCGCACGGTGAGGTAGAGCTCAAGGTCGTATCCGGCGCCACCGCACGGGTAGGGCCGGTCACTGGCCGGATATGGCATGCCATGGTCGGCGTCGGGGCCCATCGTGGCCCGGACCCTGGCCGACCGGTAGAGCAGCTCGCCCAATTCGGCGACGGTCACCGGCTTCTCATCGTAGGAGCGGACCGACCGGCGGGCCTCGATCACCGCCGTCAGCGGCGCGTCCCGGCTCAGCAGGTCAGCCAGGTCAGGCCGGCCCAGCGGCAGGACCGCACCGTCCGGCAGGCGCCTGACCGCGGGCTGGGGCTCGACCTGCCCGACGAACGGAAAGGTCGCGCCGAAGTCGTCGTCGTGCCGGCCCATCCGGCTGCGCGAGTGAAACAGCAGATCATGGAACGTCCACTGGCGCAGCACCTCATCTGGCTCCCCGGGCTCCTCACCAGCCAGTTCCGCCAAGCCGGTCCCGACCAGCAGCCCGGCCAGCCCCGCCGTGACGTCCGACCAAACCAGCTCATCGAGCCCGGCGGCGAGCCCGGTCAGCACCTGCGCCGCCTCCGGGCTAGTCGCCTCCACCCGGTAGAGCGACAGCGGCGACTCGGCCGCCAGCCGGTCACCGATCCGCCGCAGGTAGCTAAACCTGGACAACCGGACCGCCCGCTCTGAGCAGGCCGCGAACGACAGTTTCGCCCTGGGCACCAGCGGCACCGCGACCGCGAGCTGCCGGCCACCGGCCCAGACCCCGCGAACGCACAGTCCCTGAAGCTGGTCTAGCAGCCAGTGAAACCGGGCCAGATCCGAAGGCTGAGCGGACTCCAGCAGCGGGTCGGTGAGCTCAGCCAAGCTGACCGGCCCGGCGGCCAGCCGCAGCAGCGCCGAGGTGAGAGCCGGGCTAGTCGACGGCAGCAGCCCGGTGCCGAACCGGTGCGTGATCCGCAGGCTGCCATCCGAGCCTGAGCGCTCCAGCCGCACCTCAGGCCGCAGCGACCATCGCTCCCCGACGACCCCGGCGTCGACCATCGTCATAGCTGCCTCCTAGAGGAACATCGGGACGGGGTTAAGCCGCGCCTCCGGCGTCGGTTCCGCCAGCCAGCCCAGGCGCACCGGCACGTCGTAGAGCCGTCCGGGGCCGAACCTGGTCCAGAAGTGCCGCATCCCGGGAACGATGACCTTGACCACGGGCAGCCCGAGGTCCGGCCGGGTCTGGTCGAGCACGAGCAGTTCCATCCCGCGCTCTTCGACCAGCCGCTGGGCGGTCAGCACATCCGCCAGCAAATCCGAGCCGGACAGGTCGGTGTAGTCGGCTGGGGTCCGGGCTCGCTGCGCCGGATCGGGCAGCAGGTACCCGTGCTCGGCCAGGGTCGCCGAGCGCCACCAGGCCAGCTGGAACTCATCGTGGTAGGCGTAACCAGTGCCGTCCGGCCGGACGTCGATGACGGCGGTGATGAACTGGTTCAGCTCGGTCATCGCCCGCCGGACGGCGATCCGCGGGTCGTAATGCGCGCCGAACGCCATCAGGATGTCCTCGGCCGGCTTGTCGGTCCGCCGGGACACCGCCGCGATCGCCGGGATGCCGAAGTCGGCCGTGAGGTCGATCGCCCAGATCTCGCGGTGATGCTCGGCGTAGAACTCACGGCACCGGTCGATCCAGCCGTCACCGAAGGAGTCGAGGTCAATGGCCGGCCTCGCCGCCCGGTTGTACCACCAGTAAGCGACCGACTCCCGCTCGACCAGCTCGAGGAACCCCTGCAGGACGGCATCTTCGAGGCTGGCGCCGGCGGCGTTGCCGTTGGAGTCGGCCCAGGCGTACACCTGTTCCTCCGGCATCGGATACCCGTAGAACAGGTAGGACGTGGGCAGGTACCTGGCCCGCTGCTCGGTCAGCGACCAGACCGGCGACCAGTCGATCGGCTGGCCGGGGTCGAGCGGATCGCCCACGAACGCGAAGCCGTGCGCGCCCTTGTTCGTCTCGCGCCTGAGCGCGTATTGCCGCTCGCTGTACAGCTGGCAGGCGTTGGGATGAATCGCATCGGCACCGAGCTGGTCGAAGCTGGCCCGGATTCGCGGCTCGTCGCCTTGATGGATGCCCGAATACCGTTCGATCGCCTCGCACATGGCGCTGGCCTTGGCCTGGGTGTCGGTCATGCCCTTGCCCGAGCTCTGGCTGCGCATTCCGGTGCGGAGCGAGCTGAGATCGGTGGCGCTCTTGGCGAAGTTATGGCCGGCCAGGTAGCACTTGACGAACTCGCTGCCTCCGAACTCGCCGCCGGTCCCGGCCGACTTGCGCAGCTCGCGGACGACTCCGGTCACCGGGCTGACCAGATGCCGGTATCGGTCGAGCACGTCCTCCGGGTGCGCGGCCCGGTGTCCGCCGTCGCCGGTGAACGCCCTGGCTCGCCGCTGGAAGCTCACGGGGCGGCTCATCAGCTCGGCCACCAGCTTCGGGTCGCCGCAGGCCGGGCACTGCTCCCGGCGCCGCAGCTCGTGCGTCACCGCGTCCAGGCCGATCGCGTCGAAAGTGAGCACGCTGCTGGCCGGCCGCCGTAGCCCGGCCAGCCACTTGGCGGCCTCGCTGGCGACCAGGTTCAGCCCGAGCTGGCGGGTGACGGCCAGGTCCGCGCCCGGCCCGTGCAGCGGACCGGACAGACCGAGCCGCCGCTCCAGGTAGCCGACGGCCGGCCGGTGCCCGCGCAGCCGGTGGGCGAGGCAATCCCAGCAGGGACCGGCCTTGGGTTCGAACACCGGTCCGGTCCAGATCACCGAGCCGGTCGGCTTCGCCAGCAGCCACGGGGTGCCAAGCCGCAGCTGGCGCTCATTGATCTCGGCCAGCTCCGGCCGCAGGTAGTCATCGGTGATGACCACGGTCAGCGGGACCTGACCGCCCGGCGCCGTCATCTGGAGCCCGGCCAGCCGCAGCGCCTCAGTGCACTCATCGGCCGATCCGTCACCCAGTAGCTCCAGGCTCACCTTTCCGGTTCGGAGGGCAGCGGCCGCGCAGTCCCCGTCCAGCCCGGCCATGTCCCAGAATGCCGCCGCCCGCGGCTCGGCGGCCGGGTCGGCCCAGATCGCCTGGCCGCGCCGGACCAGTTCGTCGACGAAGAAGATCGCGTGCTCGGGCGCCAGCCGCCCGTCGACCGCCGTGATCAGCTCGTCCAGGTCGCGCTGGCCGTCCAGCAACGGGGCGAGCAGCTGGGCGGCCGGCCCGGGCAGCACCATCAGATCGCGCTCGGACACCAGATAGCCGGCCTCGCCGTCAATAGTCTCGACGCGGAAGTGGCGCTTGAATCTGGGACGGGTTGTCATCGCCGGTTCCTCCTGCCTGATGTCGGTCACAGCGCCAGCCTCGGAGAGGTCGCGTCCTCATCGGTGAGCCGCAGCGCGAGCATGCCGATCGCCGCCAGCCCGTTCAGCACGGACAGCCGGTGCTGGTCAGCGGCGTGCCGGTCACCGAACCAGTGCCCGGTTCGCTCCCGCCGGGCGATCAGTGCCCGCAGCAGCCGCATCGCCCGCAGCCGGAATTCGTCGCCGCCACCGAACATCTGCGCCCACAGCGCCAGGTCGGCATCGATGACCAGGCCCTCGCAGCTGTGCTCCCAGGTGTTGGCGCACCGCGCGAGCACCCGGTCGGTGACCTCCGCCGCCACGGGCGTGCCAAGGTGATAGGCGCTAGCCAGGGCTGCCGCTACCGAACCTGCATTTTCTAGGGAGAAAGCATGCGCAGCTAGTTTCGTGGCATCCTGATCGGCTGTCCCTAGGGCGGCGGCGCTGCGCGCCAGGGCAAACGCGACGCCATCGATACCCGTCGGCACGCCGTCGAGCATCGTCAGCCCGGGTGGGTAAGGATCGACCAGAAGCGACTGTGCAGTGGGCCGGTCGAAAAGCTCGGCCAGCAACCCGGCGTGCAGCTCCCTCGCCAGCTCATCGGCCGCCGCGATCGGCTCCGCCGCCGCTTCGCGGAGCCGGTGCAGTGCCAGCAGCAGCCCGGCCCGGCCGATCACGATGTCGGCCGTGGTGGTCTGGCCGGCGACGGACTCGGCCGCCAGCGGCAGCAACTCGGCCGCCGCCCTGACCAGCTGCGGCTCGGCGATGAGCTGGCCGCACCTGCTCAGTGCGTAGATCGTCGAGCCGATCCCGACGAACGCGCCGACCGGGGAGAACTGGCCGTTCATCCGCCGGTAAATGCCGGACTGCCTGGACCGCACCGCGAAGTCGGTCGCGCCGTCGAGGGCCTCGTGCAGCGCGTTCCAGTAGGCGGGCTTGCCGGTGCTCTGGTACATCTCGGCGAAGAAGATCGCCAGTCCGGCGGTGCCGGAGAGCACGTCACCGTGCAGCGGCTCGAACTGCTCGGTGCCGTGTACCGGATAAGAGACGAGCCCGAGCCAGCCCAGACGCTCTGCTGGCCCGGGTGGTGGACGGGCGGGATCCTCCGGATCCCCCCGCGGCTCATCGACAGGGTGGGCGGCGGCCAGGATCTGGTCGGCGATCCCGCTGGACAGCTTGATCAGCGCGTCCGCCGGGATTTCAGGCGACAAGCTAGCCGGGTGATAGACGTAGGTGCCCCGGCTGGGCTGCGGCAGCACCGAGCCGTCCGGATCATCCGGATCGGTCTGGTGCAGCACCGTACCCTGCCGGGCGATGTCCAGGCAGCTGCGCAGGATCGCGACGTGATCGTCGATCGGGAACCGCGGCAATTCGGCGATCCGCTGCTGCAGCCGGTCCCAGGCGGTGCCGTCGAAATGGCTGTCGATCTTCGTGCCATCAGGAGTGAACACCGCATCGGAGTCAGTGCGCGACTGGAACAGCGGCACGTCCATCCGACGGAACGCGTCGATCTCCTCTTCTACGATCTCCAGCACGTCGGCCCGAGCCGAGTCCTCGTGCAGCAGTTCCCTGGTGCTCCGCATGACCTGCGCGAGCACGGTCTCCCTGGCGACGCCGTCGACCAGCGCGAGCGGGCTGACGCAGGCCCGCAGCATCTCCATGCTGTCGAAGGTGTTCCGCCAGATGTACCGGACGGTGGCGCCGCGCAGCAGCTCAAGCGGGCCCCGCGGGTTAGCGAGCTGGGCCTGGTTGTCGGTCAGGCACTGCTGCATGGCCAGGTAGCCGGCGATCACCTCGGCCGCGTACTCGCGCGGATCGGCGAGCTGGCCCGCGCAGGTCGGCCGGTACGGCGGCACTTCCCAGTCGAGCGGGAAGGAATCGGGACGCTCGGCGATCTGGGCCTGCAGGTCGGCCAGGCACCCGATGTCCTGCGCCCGCACGCCGGCGCCGATCAGGCGCGGATAGCTCACGCAGGCCGTCTTGACCGCGGTGTCCTCGACCTTGGACCACAGCGCCCGCAGCCGCTGGCCGAGCATGACCGGCTTCCTGATCCGGGCCTGGAGCAGGTTCTCCAGGTCGATGAAGGCCGGCCCGTCGCCAATCGCGAGCAGGTTGTCGGCCCAGAAGTCACGGCACTCAAGGAACTCGGCCAGCCGCACTAGCTGGCCGAACCGCTGGTAGTACCGGCTCGCTCCGTCGGCGTCGGCGGTGGGTCCGGCCTCGACGAACTCCTCCCAGCCGTAGTCATCGCGGGTGATGATGATCCTGGTGGGCAGCCGGAGCTCGAGGCCGTGATTGTTCAGGTACTCGACGACGTCTATGAACCCGGCAGCCGACCGCAGATCCTTCGGCTTGTACACCAGGCGCTGACCGCCGGAGAAGGTCAGCAGCACGACAACCCGGCCGTGATCATGGAGGTCGCCGGAGTCGCCGGAGAATCCGTCCAGCGATCCGGGGTCATCCCAGCCCCACAGTGTCCGGCGCAGCAGCGGCAGGTCGGCGTAGAGACGGTCAAACAGCTCGTGAACGGATCGCTGCCACTGCAGGCAGATGATGCCGATCACGTAGGCCAGCCCGGGAAGGCTCTCCAGCCGGTCCAGCCAGCCGCCTCTGGTCACCTCGAGCTGGGTGCTGTACAGCCAGGCGTGCTCGTCGGCGGCCGGAGCGAAGATCCGGGTCTCGAAGCTGAACGACGCCGCGCACGCCTGGCTGAGCCGGCCGACGAACTGCGCGATCACGTCCTGGCGGGCCTCGCTGGTGACCGGGACGCCACGAAGTGCGATCTGCGGACTACCGTCCGCAGATCGCGCTTCCTGCGCTTGCCAACCCATCCTGCCGTCCTGCCAGTCAAGCAGCCGCTCGGCCGCCCGGCTGAACGACATGAACGGCGCGCCGACCATGCCGGCGGCCGGGTCCTGCGCCGCCGTCACCGGCTGGGCGAGCAGGAACTCGATCAGCGCGGTGGCCCAGCCGGGCAGCTGGCCGGGATCGCGGACCGCCACGTCGACCAGGCCCGCGCCGAGGTCGCGGCCGCTGCGCTGGCGGTGCTGGAACAGCGCCCGGGTCGCGGTCTCGTCGTCACCGACCGCGCAAGCCAGCCACCGGGCCGACCGTTGCGAGATCAGCCGCCGCCCGCGATCGCGGAGCGTGACGAAGTACTCGCCGCTGACCCGCTCGGGGAACGGGGCGGCCGCCGCGAGCACGGCCAGCAGCCGCTCGTCGGTGCCTGGCAGGCCGAGCAGGGTGCCCGCTCCGGTCAGGCTCGGCGCGGTCGTGCCGGCGATGCCGGCCTTGTGGTCGCTTCTCGGGGTGGCGTTAGGTGTCGCATTCACGGGGGTCAGACCTCCTGCCTGGCCACAAGGCGGGCAAAGAACTGATGGCCATCGACAAGCTCGGCGAAGGTCCCTGAGCCGGTGACCCGGCCGCCCTCGATCACGTGGATCTGGTCGGCCTGCCTGATCGTGCTGAGCCGGTGCGCGATGACGATCCTGGTGGCGTCCAGGTCGGCGATCCGCTCGCTGACCAGCGCCTGGGTGACGTTGTCGAGCGCGCTGGTGGCCTCGTCGAGCATGATGATCCGCGGCCGCCGCACGAGCGCCCTGGCGATGAGCAGCCGCTGTAGCTGGCCGCCGGAGAACGAGCCGTTGTCCTCGCCGACGGTGGTGTGCATGCCCATCGGCATCCGCCGGATGTCCTCATCGAGCCCGGCAAGTTCGGCCGCATGCCACGCGTCGTCCTCGGTCAGTCCGGGGATGGCGCCGGTGATGTTCTCCAGCACCGAGCCGCGCAGCACCCGAGCCTGTTGCATGACCACGCCGACCTGGCGGCGTACCTGCCGCACGTCAATGTCCCGCAGATCGCGGCCTTCGTAGAGGATCTGGCCGATCCTCGGGCGCTCGAACCCGAGCAGCAGCCGGACCAGAGTGGACTTGCCGACCCCGGACGGGCCGACGATCGCGGCGAACTCGCCGGGCCGGAACGAAACGGTCAGATCATCGAAGATCTGCGTCGCGGTGCCCTCATAGGCGAACGACACGTTCTTCAGCTCGACCTTCCCCGACAGCATGCCCGGCGGCTTGGCCTGCGGGTCGATCTCGGGCTCGGCGACCAGCAGCGGCTTCATCCGCTCGAACCTGGGCAGCAGCGAGAACGCGGACTCGACCGCGCGGTGCCACTGGCCGATCGCCAGGCCGAACTGGCCAAGGGCCACGACCGCCGCCAGGAACGCCCCGGTCGTGACGCCAGGATCGATCCACGACGCTCCGACGACCAGCAGCAGCATCAGCATGGGCTGGGTGCCGACGGCGAGGGCGGCCGACGCGGTGCGCTCGTGCAGCGACTTGGCCTCACCGGCCCGCTGGCGGGAGAACAGCCGCGCCCACATCCCGAACGCCTGCACTTCCCGGCCCGCGACCTGGAGCTTGTCGATGCCGAGCAAGAACGCGTACAGCAGCGAGTAGATCCGGCCATACAGGTCGAAGGTGACGATCTCGTGCCGTTGCTGGCGGACCGCCAGCCTGGCCATCAGAACCAGCGCGACGATGACCCCGGCGATCACGATCGCGGCCAGCCTGGGATCGACCAGGAACAGCGCCACCATGCTGAGCGAGGAGAACACCGCGCCGAGCAGCGAGCCGATCGCCACGTCTCCGACGGCCCGTCGCATCGCCGCGACGCTGTTCGCCCGCTGGACCAGGTCGCCGGTGCTGTACTTGGCGAAGAAGCCGACGTCGAGCGAGAGCAGCCTGGCCCAGACGGCCGGCTCCAGCGTGGTCTGGATGTGTCCTTCGAGCCTGACCACCAGGCTGTTCCTGACCACGGTGAACAGCGCCGAGCCGATGACGGCGGCGGCGATCAGGATCGCGAACCAGGTGAACCTGGCGACGTGACCGGCCCCGGACAGTCCGTTGGTGACCATGGCCGCCGAGATCAGCGGCACCGCGACGCTTAGCACCGCGGCGGCGAGGCCTGCGGCCGCGATCATCCGCAGAGACCGGCCCGCTCCGGCCAGTGCGCACCTGATCAGCTTGGTGACCGTGTCGGCGGCGCTGATCGGCGGGTAGACCTGCCAGGCCCGGTCGCTGAACTGCTCGGCCAGCGCCGCGTCGACGGGCCTGCGGGCCGCCAGCGCCGGGTCGGCGACGAGGTAGCGGCCCTTGCGGGGGATGAGTGCGACGGTGTCGCCGTTGGCGTACCGGGCGACCAGCGGCACCGCTGCCGTCCGCCACCAGGCGCCCTCCAGCCGGACCGGCCGGTACCGCATGCCGGCTGCCGTGAGCGCGGCGTCCATCGGGTCCTCGGCTTCGGCGATCGCGGTGACGGAGAGCGCGACCGTGCTGCCGAGCAGGCCGGCCACCGCGATGGCGCGCTCGGCTTGCGTCCTTGGCCGGCCCGGCTCGGTCAGCTTGCCGGCGGCGGCGGCCGTCAGCACCGTGCAGGCATCGCTCAGCGTGACATTGTTCGCCGTCGTCCGGGCCGCGCGCCAGGCCACGACACCGGCGTCGGAAGCCAGCGCCTGATCGACGGCTCCGGCCAGGGCACGGCGGTGGAAGTCGCGCAACGCGGCTGGGTATTCGCGCGGCTCGCAGGCGCGCCTGGCCAGCCCGTCGACCGAGCTGCCGGCGGCGGCCGATAGCAGCCGCACCCACTCGCCGACCGGCGAGGTATCGGTCAGCTCGGACATCCGGCCGCGCCGCAGCGTCGTCCCGGCTACCCCGGTGGCCCGGACCGTCCAGCCGGAAGGCAGGTCGGATGGCACGATCGTGGGCGCAATGTTGCCCTCGGCCAGCCGCAGCAGCGGGCGCAGCCTCGCCGGAGGTCCGTCGGCCCCGTCAGGACTGACCGGAACCAGGAAGACATCGAGTTCCCCGGCAGTCACCGCCAGGTAGCCGCCCGAGCCGACGAGGTCAGCGACCACGGCTCCGGTGTTCAGTCCGGCCGAGTCCATCAGCGCGGTCATGCCGCCTCCTCCACGAGTGCTCGGTAGGCTCCGGGGACCGCGATGAGTTCTTCATGCCGGCCCTGCTGCACGACGTGACCGCGGTCGAG